>CAYTFO010000153.1:0-9283 GCA_964437135.1 uncultured Roseivirgaceae bacterium
TTGGGCTGCCAGCAGATGTGCCGTCGTTTGATGTAAAATCTTCCTTATAATTTCCTTTCCACTCAGAAACCACATTATCCACTGTTGCTTTTAACTCACCTACAATAAGGAGTAAATAATCAATTCTATTCGGATCAAATCCGGCGATTAATTCTTCATCTAACTCATTTTTACCGTAAATCAGATATTCTACGGTGTAAAAACCTCTTACGTCCCGATCAAAACTGTTCTCCAGATCAAAATCAGGATTGATAATATTTGCTTCCACCTGGTTTTCATCTACAGGAAAAACCGCAATTACCGTTGAAATAGGTCCTAATGTCAAATCTGCCGGGCCAAATCCAAATGCCGAGCAGTGTTGGAAATCAATTGCAGCCTGTTTCCAGGCATTACGCAAAGTTTCCAAATTACTTATGGTTGGAGAGTTTGCAAAGTTTTCAGCACCTGAGCTCAAATTATTAACACTGGCCTGAAGTGTCTCAAAATTTGGTATAATCAATGATTCAGCCATATCAGTAAGAAGAACTTTTCTATCAAAACTTTCTTCCTGCTCTCCATCGTTTTCTTCACATGAAATAACAGTTAAACCTATCGCTAAACAGCAAATGATGGTCGATACTGAGATAATCTTTTTTGACATTGTCTTTTCTGTTTTAAACTGAAAAAGTCCCTGCCTGCAAAGCAGACAAGGATCTAACATCTATTGTTTGTTTTTCTTTAGCTTGGATCATTTACATAAAAACTCGTGATCTCTTCATCAGAAAAGCCATAAATATCCTGAAGGTCATCTACTATTTGATCGAAATTTGCGATCAAACTAGCCTCATTCAGGAACCTGTAGCTCTCAGGTGTTTCACCTTCCGGTGCCAATAAAAGTTCAAGTACATCATCAATCTGCTGATCTGTGATCAGTTTATTAGAAAGACCTTTGAATCCATGTGCGAACCCTACCCCTTCAGCGTAGGCGTGCATCGCATCCCCAAGTTTAGCTGGATCATCTCCGACTTCCTGCAATAGTACTTTTGTTGCGTTACAATAATAAATGACCGTTGCAAAGTTTGATTTTTCCCATGCCAACAAATAGTCAGCAAGTGCCTGATCTCTTTCTTCATTAAAAGCACTACCTGCCTCGATCGCAGCCTTAGCTGTAATAAGAGCATTTCGGATATCATAAAAAGCACCAGTTTGTGTGGTCTGATTGCTTCTTCTTCTTGAATATGTAGCTGCTGCAGTTGTTTCATTAGGGTTGAATGAAGGATCTGTTCCATGGATTTCTACTAACTTATCTATGGCACTTGAATTGCTAAGGTCACCATTGATAACGGTTAACGCATGGTTGTAAAGAGCCGCACCAAAGGATCCTTTTTGCACCATTTGCTTCAGTTCCAATCCATTCTCATCCAGCAATCTTGTGCCAAGTAAACCTCCTTCTTCTCCATCAGCGGGTGTTCCATCACCAGGATTTTGAAATCCATCATCGTCATTAGCAGACTTTACTAGTTCAATCAACCAGTCTTCTACCAAAGAACTGTAAGTGCTTAATGTTACACTTTCCAAAGTAGATGGATAAGGAATTGGACTTACCGGACTAGATTGAGCATTGGCCTCTGCTTCATTAGCAGCTCCGGTCATGTCTGACAATTCACTGATCACCGTATTTTCAGCTGTCACATTAGCATCATAATTCTCAGATACGTATTCATCCGGAATATCGAGTTGTGGGGTAGCATCATCTTCCTCACCACATGAAGTTAATAGCAGAGTGCTGCAGGCAATAAGAGTTGAGTAAATATATTTTTTCATTAGTCTTTTTTAGTTTTTGCAAATTTCAGTCAGAGGAAGTCAGGATTCAATCCCCATTAGTAGGGAAATTGAATTAGCTACCTATCACTAGAACTAATGATTTTTTGAGGAATGGAAGAAAATTAATACAATTTAGAGATGTAAGTGGATGGTAGTTTTGTAGCAATTACAGCTTTTTATCATATTGTTTGCGTCAGAAATTGTCAATAAATAAGAATTATTACGCAGGCATTAATTTTAAGTTAGAGTCTACTTTTGATCAACTCTCAACTTACAGGTCAGATCCCATAAAACAACACCCACGCTGACTGAGACATTAAGGGAATGCTTAGTTCCATATTGAGGAATTTCAAGGCTGCCATCACTATGAGCTATAGCTTCATCAGAAACACCAAAAACCTCATTGCCGAATATCAAAGCATATTTCTCTTTTTTTTGTGGTTGAAAAGTATCCAGCGAAAGACTATTGTCCGTTTGTTCGACAGCAAACACCCGGTATCCGGCATCTTTTACTAAGGACACCGCATCCTCAGGTTTTTTTAAGTATTCCCAATCTACAGATTCTGTGGCTCCCAGGGCTGCTTTCTGGATATCCCGATGAGGAGGTGTAGCTGTGATCCCGGTCAGATAGATTTTCTCAATTCGAAATGCATCAGATGTCCTGAAAACTGAACCCACATTATGCATACTTCGGATATTATCGAGTATCACAACAATTGGGGTTTTCTTTGAAGATTTAAAATCCTCAACACTTATTCTATTCAGTTCGTCATTGCTTATCTTTCTCATCCAATTGCCATTCGTTAATATTGCAAAAGTAGCATGGCCAAAACCAAAGAAAAGAAAGAAACTCCATTAATGAAGCAGTACAATGCCATCAAGGCAAAGTACCCAGGCGCATTGTTACTTTTTAGAGTAGGTGATTTTTACGAAACTTTTGGAGAGGACGCAGTAAAAGCTGCCGGAATTCTTGATATCATTTTGACAAAAAGGTCAAACGGCTCTGCATCAGAAGTAGAACTGGCTGGATTTCCTCACCATGCTTTGGACACCTATCTTCCCAAACTGGTCAGAGCTGGTCAGAGAGTGGCAATTTGTGATCAGCTGGAAGATCCCAAAAGTGTAAAAGGGATAGTGAAAAGGGGAGTAACGGAACTGGTGACCCCGGGTCTTTCCCTGCATGATCAGGTGCTCAACAAATCGCAAAACAACTTTTTAGCTTCTATCTTCTTTGATAAAGAAAATCATGGAATTTCGTTTCTGGATTTATCTACGGGTGAATTCTTGGTGGCTTCCGGAAAACTTTCTTACATCGAAAAACTTATACAGGGTTTCCAACCTACGGAGATAATTTACAACAAATCAAATCGTTCCCTTTTCGAAGATCGATTTGCAGAAGACTTTCATTCTTTTGTCTTAGAGGACTGGATTTTTGGATATGATTTTGGGTATGAAAAACTAACCCAACATTTCCGGACTCAGAATCTTAAAGGCTTTGGTATCGAGGAGAACAAGGCAGCCATTATTGCAGCGGGTGCTATACTTTATTACCTCGATGATACTGAGCATAAGGAAGTCAACCACATCTCTTCCATTTCCCGACTGGAAGAGGAAAAATACATGTGGCTGGACAAATTTACAGTTCGCAATCTGGAGCTGATCCGTCCTCAACAATCTGATGGCGTCTCGTTACTGGACGTGCTGGATCACGTGGTAACTCCCATGGGCAGTCGTCTGTTGAGGAAATGGCTGGTACTCCCATTGAAAGAAAAATTGGAGATAGAAAAGCGACTTTCCATTGTTGAATCCCTGACCGCTGATGAAGAAAGATTGGAAGACATCATTCATCATTTGAAGCAATTTGGTGATCTGGAAAGGCTTGCTTCAAAAATTGCAACCGGAAGGATAAACCCCAGAGAGTTAAATCAGTTGAAGAAAAGTCTCGGGTTTATAGGTCCGATTCAGGAAATACTAAGCAAAAGTGAACAAAATCAACTGGAAGAAATCTCAAAACTTCTGAATGGATGTTCCGCACTTCTCGAAAGACTGGAGGAACAATTAAAAACCGATGCCCCTTTACAGCTTCATTCAGGAAATGTGATCAATGATGGAGTGGATGATGAATTGGATGAATATCGAAAGATTGCCTTTTCCGGTAAAGATTACTTACTGCAAATTCAAAAAAGAGAAAGCGAAAAAACAGGAATACCTTCGCTAAAAATCGCGTTTAATAAAGTCTTTGGTTATTACCTGGAGGTAACCAATTCCCACAAAGACAAAGTCCCCGGCGAATGGATTCGAAAACAAACCCTTGTCAATGCGGAACGGTACATAACCGAAGAACTTAAAAGCTACGAAGAGAAGATATTAAAAGCTGAAGAGCAGCTACAGGTTATTGAAGCCAGATTATATCATGGTCTGGTTCAGTTTGCGGCAGAATTTATTGATACTATTCAGCGAAATGCAAGGTTACTCGCTGCGCTGGATTGTTATGCCAACTTTGCCAATCTGGCCAGGTTAAATAATTATATCAAACCAACCGTTTCAGAGGAATTTCTTTTGGATATTAAAGCCGGAAGACATCCGGTTATTGAAACGCTAATGCCGGTAGACGAAGAGTATATTCCAAACGATGTCTACCTCGATTCTGAAAGCCAGCAAATTATGATCATTACCGGTCCCAATATGTCAGGTAAATCCGCTTTACTTCGTCAAACCGCGCTGATCGTTTTGATGGCTCAAATTGGGTGCTTTGTGCCGGCAGGATATGCCAGAGTTGGAGTTATTGACAAAATCTTTACAAGAGTAGGTGCGAGTGATAATCTTTCCAGGGGGGAGTCCACATTTATGGTGGAAATGACAGAGACGGCCAGCATTTTGAATAACCTAAGTGATCGATCACTGGTCATTATGGATGAGATCGGAAGAGGAACCAGTACATATGATGGGATTTCCATCGCCTGGTCAATTGTGGAATTTCTTCATAATCATCCAAAATCAAAAGCCAAGACTCTGTTCGCGACACATTATCACGAGTTAAATGAACTCGCAAAAGACCTCCCCAGAGTAAAAAACTTTAATGTATCGGTTAAAGAACTGGACGACAAAGTTATATTTCTTCGAAAACTGGTTGAAGGTGGTAGTCAGCATAGTTTTGGTATCCATGTTGCGCAAATGGCAGGTATGCCTAACGAAATTGTGATTCGATCCAATGAAATCCTAAAATATCTCGAAAAAGAAAAAGTTGGGGAAGCAACCAAAGAAGCAATTGAATCGATCCCTACCAATAATTTTCAATTGAATCTATTTGAATCTGATCCCCGGATAGAGGAGTTGATGAAATTACTAAGAGGTATTGATATCAATACACTGGCCCCGGTTGAGGCGCTATTGAAGCTGAATGAAATGAAAGAGATTGTGAAGGGTAAGGGGTGAGTTGGGGTGTTAGGGTATTGGGTAATTGGGTAATTGGGTAATTGGGGTATTGGGTAATTGGGTAATTGGGTAATTGGGTAATTGGGGTATTGGGTAATTGGGGTGGTTACGTGGTTGAACTTGAAAAATAGCTACCGTTATGCTATTTTTTACAATTTTTCATGATGAAAATAAGTAAACAGAATTCAATATATTTAAAATTCACCCGATCCATCGTTTTGACGTTAGTGCTGATATTTCTTACGTGTAAAGCATTCAGTCAATCGGAAGTGAAATGCGAAAAAGCACTTGAGAGCAAATTGCTGGAACAGGAGGTTTCTTTTTGTGTCTATCTTCCGGATGGCTATTCCGACAGTAAAAAATATCCGGTCTTATTTTTATTTCATGGAATCTGGGACGAACCAAAAGGGTTATTTTATGAGGGAAAACTACAGACTACTGCAGATTCACTAATCCAAAATGAAATTGTTGCCCCTCTTATAATTGTTGCCCCCAATGGTTTGAATGATGCGTTTTATATCAATAATTATGATGGGACGATAAGATGGGAAGAGTTTTTTCATAAAGAATTTATTCCCGCTATAGAAAATCAATACCCCGTCGGGAAAAGGATGATAGCTGGAATATCAATGGGTGGATACGGTGCATTATATCATGGATTAAAATATAAGGAAAAATTCAGGTCAATTTATGCGCTGAGTCCGGCAGTACTGGAAGAACAGCCGGTTCGTGGAACAGATACCCGGGATGCATTTTATAAAGCACTTGAAGATGAATTATGGGGTCCGATTGATAAAGACGGTTACCCAAAAAACTACAAGCGGTACTCCATCCATGAAATGATTAAAAAAATGCCTCCTATACCTTTTCCAATTCCTGAAGATCAAAAAGATAAATTCTACCTACCAGGCATCACAATAGATATTGGGGATGAAGACTTTCTTCTCGAACAAAACCTGGATCTTGTGAAACTATTAAGATCGAAAAATATCGATTTTGAGTTAAGGGTGTATGATGGTGATCATGACTGGACATATTGGACTCAGGGCCTTATGCGAGCATTAATATTTACTTCGAATAGGACAGAATAATAGTAATCACTTTCTTTCATACCTGATCAGCAACTGATCAAGTCCTTTATTCTTTTCACTGATTGAGTAAAAATTTCCGTCTCCATCCCAGCAAATAGCTTCTCCCTGAGGCTCCGGATTGTATGGGACTCTCCATTGAGGTGTATTGAGTATTCTCTTTGAAGCAGGTAAATCAGATTCTTCCCAGTAGAATATAGAATCATAGTTTTTGAGAAGGATTTCTCCCTTTTTATTCATGTCTGCCGAAGTGAAATTCCGAAACGGAATAGTCCCCAATGACCGAATGATTTGAAATGACGCCGGTTGAAATTCAAATTCATAGACATTTACATTTTCTTCCCGCTTGCTGATAAGCACAAGTTTATCGCTATTGTAGTCATAAAAAAATGCTTCACTATCCCTTGGTCCTTCTGCATAGGTAAATCGCATCTCTTCAATATTATCATTTGGCACAGAAAATTCAGCTTTTCTATTGTATTCTGGCTCTTCAATTTTGACGATTGCTACAGTATCTCGTACTCCCTGATTATCTCCAAACTCACCAATAAGAATGTATGGAATATTGCCGGTATCTACCATAGCAATCTCTTCCCAGTCTGTATTACTAAAACCCTCAAGGGTCACTACCATTTTTACATTTGCATTCTTATCTATCAGATAAAGACTGGGCTCTCCTCCACTATCATTATGAGTCCATAAAAAACCTGGATTCTTTACAGAGACTATCAGTCCTGAAGCCTCTACAAGCCTTGTATCTTCAATAAGTGCCGAAGCAGTAGGTTCATGGAAAAGACCGGTTTTTAGAGCTATTGCTTCGTCTCTTCGATCGGGTTGCTGACAGAAGGTAAATGTCAGTGGAAAAAACAGAAAAAGTATTTTTTTCATGGTAAGTATTTGGTCTTACAAAAGTAATTCCGAAATAACTTACATAAGCATCATACTGTGATTTCGATTGAGTTTTTTTCCGGATCCAAAATCAAGCTTTCATAATATCCATCTCCTGTGGTCCTGGGCTGACCGATGACCTCATATCCATCTTTGGAAAGACGGTTGGTAAGATTATCAACTTCCTGTCTGGAACCAACCGACATTGCAAAGTGAGCCAATCCTATTCGATGTTTCATTTCGCTATCTGGGATATCTGGATTATGCATAATTTCTATCCTGCATCCACTTTCAAAACTTAAAAAATAAGACTGAAACTGCTTTTGGGGGTTATGGTAAAGATTCCCAGCATTTGCATTAAAATAAGTTTGATAGAAGTTTTTCATTTGTTCCAGGTCTTTAACCCAAATCGCTATATGCTCTATTTTCATGGATTTAGTTTTGATTCTTTAAGAACAACTTTAATTATGCAAAATAAATCTGCTATCTTGAATGAGAATATTTTTAACTTAATACTAATCAATTTTTAAACTCCTAATTATGACCCTATTCCGAAATATCGCACTTGCTGTGGCTTCATTACTTTTCATTTTCGGCTGTG
This sequence comes from uncultured Roseivirgaceae bacterium, assembly GCA_964437135.1. GTDB lineage: Bacteria > Bacteroidota > Bacteroidia > Cytophagales > Cyclobacteriaceae > CAYTFO01. The sequence goes on from CAYTFO010000153.1 coordinate 7,816, forward strand.
AAAGTTCTAAAGAAGTATCTGAAGAACAAAAAAATGAATCCTACACAGTTATTGTCGGTGAAGCAGAGGTTGGAAGACTAGCCGTTCAACGAATGTCCGATACTTTGTTAGTAGATTTTCAATATCAGAATAATGGTCGTGGACCAAAAATTAATGAACAAATTATCCTCGATAGTGACGGCTTTCCCGTCAAATGGAAAGTTACCGGAAACACCACTTTTGGAAACCAGGTAGATGAATCCTTTCAGCAAAATGGAAAGTTGGCGAAATGGACGGATGCAACCGGTACAGATAGCAGTGAGGTAGATAAACCGTCCTTGTACATCAGCCAGTTTGGTAGTCCGTATTCAATTTCGATTTTGGCACAATCCCTGATGAGCAATCCGGAATTTACATTACCGGCACTACCTGGTGGTCGGCTTAGTCTAAACGAAATGGAACTTATCGATCTGGATTTGGACACTACAAATCTTAAATTGGTTTCTTATGCCTTATCCGGTGCTGATCTTGATCCTGAATATTTTTTATTGGATGAAGACCAGAAATTCTTTGCCTACATCACCCCTCGTTTTATCATCGTTAGGGAAGGGTTTGAGTCTAAGGAAAAATACCTGAGAAGCTTATCTGAAAAATACTCTGCCAAACGTTTTGAGAAAATCCAGGCAGAATATGCCCATCAATACGATGGAGATGTTCGAATCCAAAACGTAAGGGTTTTCAATCCAAAAACATTAGCTCTATCTGAATTGAGTTCGGTTGTTGTACGCGAAGATAAAATCCTAAGCATAGAGGGTCCTACCGACTCAAACGAAAATGAAACCATCATTGATGGAAAGGGAGGTACACTGGTTGCGGGCCTGTATGACATGCATGCACACATGGGTGATGACGATGCACTGATGAATGTTTTGGCAGGAGTTACTTCCGTAAGAGACATGGGAAATGACAATAAAGTATTGGATAGTTTGATCTGGAAGATTGAATCCGGTGTTGTGGTAGGTCCCAGGATTACCCGGATGGGATTCATTGAAGGAAAAAGTGAATACAAGGCAAATGGAGGTATTATCGTAAATAGCGAGGAAGAAGCCGTTAAAGCAGTAGAAACCTATGCAGATATGAATTTTTATGGGATTAAATCCTATAATAGCATGAAAGCAGAATGGGTACCTGCGATGGTTAAAAGAGCAGATGAATTGGGTATGCCGGTAATGGGGCATGTTCCGGCGTTTTCAAATGCCAATACGATGATAAGGGCTGGTTTTGATGAAATGACACACATCAATCAGGTGATGTTGGGCTGGGTGCTGGAAGAAGGCGAGGACACCCGAACATTGCTTCGTTTGACCGCACTTAAGAGACTCCCTGATCTGGATCTTTCAGGACCGAAAGTTCAGGAAACAATGGATTTGATGGTAAAAAACAAAGTGGCAATGGACCCTACGTTAGCGATCCATGAAGTCTTATTACT
>CAYTFO010000154.1:0-9266 GCA_964437135.1 uncultured Roseivirgaceae bacterium
ACCCTCATCAATTTCGGGTAGCATCATAGAAATAATCCCATTTTTGCTAAAACCTAAATCATAATTAAGCATATAGTATTGTTGATTAAGCACCACTACCGTCCCGATAACTAAAGACATGGATATTACAAATTGAATCACAACCAAAACCCTTCTTATGGAAACCTTTCCTTTACCTGAAATCCCATTGATTGAAGTTTTAAGCGCTCTTACTGGAGAATAAGAGGAAAGTATAAATGCTGGATAAAGTCCAGTCAGTAATGTCAAAATAATCAAAAGTGCAAACAGAATTCCTAATACCCAGGTACCTGATAGTTCAGCCAAACTAAGATTTGTATCTAAAAATTCGGCCAGAAACTTGAATAGTAATTCTGAAACTGCCAGACCTCCAAAAATTGAAATTAAAACAATTAGAAATGTTTCTGTCAGGTTTTGAACAATCAACTGAGATTTAGTACTTCCCATCACTTTCCTAATTCCTACTTCTTTAGCTCGATTTGTAGCTTTTGCGGTTGACAGGTTTATAAAATTGATCGAAGCAGCTAATAATAAGAGTACACCTATAATGGAAAGAATCCATGCTGCCTGTTTCGGAAATACGTTACCTGAATAGTTTCCCCTTTGGTCATCAAAATGCAATTCAGAAATGGGCTGTAACTTGATATCTGTTCCATCAATCTTATTATACTTTTGATAAATTTCATTGAATGATCCTGAAACAAATACTGGATCCTGGTTTTGATCCAATTTGATTAGAATACTAGTCCTTCCGTTTAACTGCTCCCATTTTTTACCTTCATTAAAATAATCATTTACATTGTGCTGGTTGTCATAGTTAATAGCCAACTGAAACTGGAAATCAGAGTTTTTGGGAGATTCTTTAAAAACACCGGAAATAATTAGATCATGCTCATTATCAATATTTATATTTTTATTGACAACAGAACTGTAATCTTCAACATCTCTAAGGTTAAAATACTTTTGTGCCAGCTTATCACTAATTATTGCATTATTTGGTTCTCCAAGATTTGAACTTCCAGCCAGCCAATTCAATTCCAGTATTTTATCGATATCCTGATCTGCAAAGACTACATTCTCTTCATTAAACTTTTTAAGTTTTTTGGAGGTTTCGATATTTATTTGAACTTCAGATATTGGATAAAACCTTGAAATATATTTATACTCAGAAGACTCAATTTTAATTTTTTCTCCAAGTGGATGCGGTACTGTCTGAAGTTTGTGATTGTTATCCTCGCTAGCATAGTCCAAAACAACTCTGTATATATTTTCGCTATCCTTTAAAAAAGAATTAAAAGTATTGTGGTAATAAACAAAACTAAAAAGGACCAGCGAACACCCTACTCCCAATACTAATCCTCCAATGTTAATTAAAGTAAAAACTTTATTTCTTAACAAATTTCTTACCGCTGTAATCAAGTAGTTCTTTATCATTTCACAATAATTTACTTGTTATTTACCAATGAAGTGCCATTATTGTAAAGCACTGATAATCTATGTGTTAGCAAATTATCTTGACTGAATGTTCCAGATACCGTACATTGCAGTGTTTGTTTTTGATACAATATGAAAAAAGTAAAAGCTAATATTCTGGTAGTTGATGATGATGAGGCTGTTTTAACCAGTGCTAAGTTGTTTCTAAAACAAAAGTTTGGACAAATTTTCACATTGAATAGCCCTTCAAACCTATTTAAGCTACTTAAAGATATCCATATCGATATCATTCTGCTCGATATGAATTACCAGAGAGGTGAAAATGATGGATTAGAAGGACTTGAATTGATCAGATCAATATTATCTGAGTTTCCCAACACAGAAATAATTCCAATCACCGCATATGGGGAAATTGATTTGGCTGTTAAAGCTGTCAAAATTGGAGCAAGGGATTTCATTACAAAACCCTGGCAAAATGAAAAACTTGAATCTACAATTAAAAACATACTAGACCTTAAACTAGCTAGTCGTGAAATAGAATCACTAAAAAAACAAAATTTTGAATTACAAAAGGAAGGTGATTTACTGATCCTGGGCAATTCAAAAGTATTCATAGATATTCTTAATACTGCAAAGAAAGCTGCTGCAACCGATGCGAATATTCTTATCACAGGCGAAAATGGTACTGGGAAGGAAGCTTTAGCAAGGTATATTCATAAACATTCTTTGAGAAAGGAAAAAATATTTCTTTCTGTTGACCTCAGCTCTATTCCTGATAATCTATTTGAAAGTGAAATATTCGGACATCAGAAAGGTGCTTTTACAGATGCAAAAGAATCCCGTACCGGTAAATTACTCGCTGCAGACGGTGGCACTTTGTTTCTGGATGAAATCGGAAATCTAAACCCCAATCTGCAATCAAAATTGCTTCGCTCATTACAAAATCGAACTGTGATCCCCCTGGGATCTAATACAGAAGTCCCATTCGATATACGTTTGATTTCAGCTACAAATGCTGATATAGATCAAAAGATTGAGGACGGCGATTTTAGACAGGATTTTTTATATAGAATAAACACCATCGAAATAAAATTACCCTCTATTAGAGAGCGTGATGATGATATTAACCTGATAGCTGAATATTATCTTGGCTCATTTAAAAAGAAGTATCAGAAACCGAAATTGAAATATTCAAAAGAAATCCTTGATAGATTCAGGGAATATCATTGGCCTGGAAACATTCGGGAATTGAAGCATATAATCGAAAGAGCAGTGATTTTAGCAGATGATGAAAGACTTAAAGTTTCGGATTTCCCGTTTAACACAAAAGATCTTAATGAAGAGAGTGATTCATTGAATTTAAAAGAAATGGAGAAGTCTCTCATTTTAAAATCATTGGAAAAAAATAAAGGTAATATTACTAAATCGGCAAGAGATCTTGGAATAGATCGTTTTGCCCTTTACAGAAGACTTGAAAAATATGGTCTTTAATAAATTCTTCGTTAAGACTCTTTTCCGGGTAATATTGATACTATTGAACTGTATAGTTATCAGTTCAATTTTTTGGAGGAGTGATTTGCTATTTACTCAGCTCATTTTAATCACAATTCTATTTGGCCAAATATTTGAACTATTAAGGTTTATTAATAAGACGAATATTGAGCTATCACGATTTCTTGATGGGATTCGGTCTCATGATTATTCTATGAATTTTTCCTTTGGCAGGGAGTCTTCTTCTTTTAAGTCTTTAAACAATTCATTTAAAGGACTTATAGAAACTTTTAATAACCTTGAAACTGAAAAAGAAGCTCAACTGATCTTTTTGCAAAAAATGATCAATCAAATTGATGTTGGCATTATTACATTAAATAATGAGGATAATATTTACCTGATAAATGATACTGCTCGTCGTTTACTTGAAATTTCGGATATTAAAAAATGGAAAAACTCTAAAAGTGAAAACTACTCTTTGCTGAGAGAAACAATAAAAGAAAAAGAAATATCAAATAGATTAAAAGAAGTTCAGATAAATGGGAAAAACCTTGTTTTCAGTTTGAGCTTGTCAAGTCTTAAAATTTTATCCAAAGAATACAGTATAATAACATTTAAGGATATAAAATCAGAGATTCAAACTAAAGAAATAGATGCATGGCACAAATTGATAAGGATTCTTACCCATGAAATCATGAATACAGTCACACCTATAAGTTCACTTACTGATACAGCATTGATGCTTCTTGAAAATGAAGAAAACCAGGTGAAGAAAGTTCAGGAGATTGATAGTTATATATTAGAGGACATACACGAGGCTTTAAATACCGTTAAGTATAGAAGTGAAGGAATATTAAAATTTGTAAATGATTATAGAAAGCTATCAAAAGTTCAAAAACCTGTTCTTGAGGTCAATTCCCTTAAAAAAATCATTGAATCCTCAACCAATTTATTCCAGTCAAAAATAAATGCTCTCGATATAAAACTAAATACTTCAAACATTGACATTGAAATACTCATGGATGAAGTGCTTGTAGGTCAAGTAGTAATAAATCTCATTAAGAATGCTATTGAATCTCTTGAAAAAAGTAAATCAAATCGATTCATCGAAATAGTTTGTTCTGATTTAGGCAATTACAAAGTAATTCAGGTAGTTGATAACGGTCCCGGTATAGAAAACGATAAACTTTCCAAGATTTTTATTCCTTTCTACTCTACAAAAAAAGAAGGATCAGGTATAGGTTTACCATTATCTCGCCAAATTATGAATCTACACGGTGGATACATGGAGGTGGAGAGTAAACCAGGTTTTAAAACTGTCTTTAGCCTATATTTCCCTTCTTAATTTGAATATCGCTGATTACCACTTGAACTTACTCCATTTATCCAGATATCTCCTTCTTTTATATACAAAGACTTTTCCGCTCTTCTACCGTTGACACTTAAGTCTCCGGAAGATGCTTCGAGATCAAAACTTAGATCTTTCATTTCATTATTTAGGCTTATATCTACATCTCCGGAAGAAGTTCTAAACCTGGAGTCAGAAGTGAAAATTACTTCATCTCCTTCTATATCTCCTGAAGTACATCTTAAATCCAATGATCCTTCAGATCTGTAAACTTCTATATTCCCTGATGTAGTTTCGCCTGAAATATCACCTACTATACTTTTTAACTCTACATCCCCGGAAGTTGCATCAAAGATTACATTTCCCTCTACAAAATACAATTCCTGATCTCCACTGGTAGATTCTGCATTTACATCACCCTTAAGTTTTTCTATTCTTATATCACCTGAACTGGAGCTAACATACAACTTACTTGTAAGATTTTTTATATCTATATCGCCACTGGATGTCTCAACTCTAATCCTACTGGTTTTTATACCAGATATTGTAACATCACCTGACGAATTGTCAATCATCACATCAACATTATCCGGAACAGTAAGCTCAAGTAAAGCTTTACTCATTTTATTCCATCCACTCCAACCAGATCCTTTTCGATCAACCTCAATATCTAATTGGCTTCCGTTGATGTCAGATATTATTTCATAATCTCCCTCATCTCCTGCGCCTTCAATTATACCTTTAAAATATACCTCATCCCCTTTCTTTACCACAACGTCGCAAAAACTTCCATCAATGTTCACTTCTTTGATGTTTTCAGCTCTGAACTCTAATTCAGCAAGTATTTTTTGAGCAAAAAGAAAAGATGAAAATAGAAATAATGCTAAAAATAAGATAGTCGTCCTCATAGAATTATAGTTTTTATTAAGGACGCTCTGATTAGAAAAAGGTTGCTTAAATACTCCCTGATTAATTGGATTTTAAAGAAAGTTTAGACATTTCTGCTAATAACTTTAGTCCTTCCTTTAAATATGGATCCTCACTAAGTTTTTTTAGTCCCTCTTCATCCATTGTGTATTGGATTTCACCTGCATTTATCTGAGAAACTAAATCTTCGTCATCTAATTCAAAGTTACTGGATTTACGTTCCTGTAAGTTCAATGATAATCTTGAATCCTCATTTCTACTTTCGGACTCCTGAATATCCTTTACAAGTTTCTTAAGAACAGGATCATTATTAAGATCTTCGAGGTAGATCTTGTACAGCTTATCTCTTAATTCTTCTGAGATATTGTTAGTCGATTGAAATGCCTGAGCCTGAATTTCATCCCATGGAAGGGCATTTTCAGAAGCGCTTTCGCCATATTCTTCGGCTTTATATATTGTTGGAAAGCTAATATCAGGTTTTACACCTAAGTTTTGCGTACTGCTTCCGGTTGCTCGATAAAATTTGGCTAATGTCATTTTGAGTTGACCCAGTCTAAGATCTCCTTTAACAATAGCATCCCGCATTACTTGTAAACTTTTAAATTCCTGATTTGCAGATCTTTTAAAAGAGACGAGGTTATTAAGGTAATTAACAACCGGACGGTCTAGATCAATAAGATTCTGAACAGTTCCCTTTCCAAAAGTATTCTCTCCAATGATTAAACCTCTATTGTAGTCCTGAATTGCCCCAGAAAAAATCTCACTTGCTGAAGCACTGAATCTATTAGTTAAAACAGCCAAAGGACCATCATAATACAACTGGTTTTCATCTTCATCGAACAAAGGATCTATACTTTGATCTGTATTCCTTACCTGAACCACAGGACCTGAAGGAATAAAAAGTCCTGTCAAATCAATAGCTTCCTGCAAAGAGCCCCCTCCATTAAATCTCAAATCAATCAAGAGACCATCCATCCCTTGTTCATTCAAATCATCTATCAAATTCTTTACATCTCTGGTAGTACTCTTATAATCCTCTACTCCACTATTTCTTTCATCGAAGTTGATGTAAAAACTTGGAACCGTTATGACTCCCAGGTTGTAGGTTTCATTATTCATCTTCACAGGAATCATTTCCGCCTTGGCTGCCTGCTCTTCAAGTTTGATTTTCTCTCTTACTAATCTTAATGTGTCCGGAACACTCCCAACCTCTGCGTTGTTTTTAAGAATTATCAGATTTACAACACTTCCTTTAGGTCCTCTGATAAGTTGAACTACATCATCAAGCCTCCAGCCAATAACATCTTCAATTTCTCCATCATCACCCTGTCCAACACCAATTATCTTATCATCTTTTTGCAGTACTTTACTTTTGTATGCCGGACCACCAGGTACGATTTCAGCTACTACAACATAATCTAGATTTTTACTCAACCTTGCTCCTATTCCTTCAAGTGAAAGACTCATATTGATCTGAAAGTTTTCACTGGTAATGGGAGAAAAATAATCAGTATGTGGATCATAGGCTGACGTTAGAGCGTTTAGATAAGCCTGAAATACATCCTCGCTTTTATATTGATAAATTGATTTTTCTGACTGCTGATATCGTTTTTCGAGAGCTTCTTTGATGTCAGGCCATTCTTTGTTATTGATTTTATATGGAATGGCCTGATTTTTTAAAAATAATCTCCATTTAGCATCTAATTCACTGGGGTCTGAAACCCATTCGGCTTTATCGTAATCGGTTTCCAAATATTCTTCCTTATCGAAATCAAATTCATTTTCAAGTATCTGTGGTACTTTTTCGTACCGTGCCAATGCTCTGGATCGATATACTTTGAATACATCAAAACCAAAAGAAAGGTCATTTTGCTGTAATTGATCATCGAGCTCCGTTCGGTATCTTTCAAAATATTTGATATCCTTTTCAAGGAAATAAGATTTTGAAGGATCCAATGAAGAAATATAATTGTCAAAAATTACAGAAGACAGGGAATCATTCAATTCAATTTTTCTGTAATGATATCTATCCAGTAAATTAAGCGTTACAAATAATGCCTGAGGATGTTCAGGATTAGGATTTATTTCCTCTAATATATCCTGCCCTATTGAGACTTGGACAATGATTAATTGCAGCAACCCTACAAATAATCCCTTTAAATATTTTCTCATCTAAATGCTTTTCAATTATTGCTCTATGGCAATCAATAGTTTGAATTAAATATACGTAAAATCAACAAAAATTGATCCAAAATAGTGACCAGAGGAGATATTGATTCATTGATGGTGCCATACCAAAGCAGCTGCTCCCAGTATCGCAGCATTTTTATTAATCATACCTGATGGCTCTATTTTTACTTTCCCTTTGTAATAAGGAAGCAAACTCTCTTCCATGTATTTTATGGTGGGATCAAATATCCACTTTCCTGCTTTAGCCAACCCACCTAAAAGGAAAATTGTTTCAGGATGACTAAAAGCAACAAAATTTGCTAATTGCTTTCCAAGGATTTCACCAGTCATTCTGAAGGCTTCTATGGCAATGCTATCTCCATCTTCCGCTGCCTTTGTTATATGTTCTCCATGAAGGTCATTATAACTTATATCTCTTAAAACACTATCCTCCATACTATCGCTCAACAGGTAAAAAATTGTTCTCTTCAATCCTGTAGAGGATACATAAGCTTCTAAACAACCTCTTCTGCCAGTACCACAAATTCTTCCTCCCTCCTTTATCATGGTGTGCCCCAGTTCACCTGCCATTGCATCATATCCATATATCAAATTCCCATTTGAGTATATCCCGGACCCCAAACCTGTTCCTAGTGTAATCACAATAAAATCCGTCATTCCCTTTGCTTTACCATAAACAGCCTCACCTATGGCTGCTGCATTTGCGTCATTTGTTATATAAATTGGTAAATCGAAATGCTTCTTCAATAAATCAACAAATGGAATTATGCCTTTCCACTTAAGGTTAGCTGCATATTCTATTGTCCCTCGAAATGCATTCGCATTGGGTGCACCTATTCCTATTCCTATTAGATCAAAATCTCCATCAATTTTATCTAGCAATGAATTGATTTTTTCTGAAAGAACTTCCAAATATGGCTCAACTGTATCATGTTCAGTTGTTGAAAAATTAAGATGTCCTTCAAGATTACCTTCCTGATCAACAATCCCAACTTTCGTTAGTGTTCCACCAATATCAATCCCTACTGCGAGTTTTTTAGACATTTTTTTTATTTTTAGTGATACTTACCTGCTTTAATACTGACGATTGTCATAAACCATCTCCAATTATAAAAATACCTTAGCAAAGTAAGAAATAATCCGATACTCTATTGGATATTTTAGTTGTTTCAACTTTTTATTAGTTTACCACAGGAAGCCGTCTCATTCTCAGACGGCTTTCTTTTTTTATTTATATTATTAATTCGAAAATAAATCCCATTGCTTATATTTTTTGAAAAATTCAGCAATTAGTTTGAGTGTCAATTTGCTTTTCAATTTATCTTAAAATATCATTATCTTGTTGAAAAAGATCTGATGAAGCAAATTAAATTGATTTCTTTACAATGCACAGTACCTGATGAAATTGATAAAGATGAAGTTTATCTTAAATACAAAAAAAAGAAAATTTGGCCCAAGTCAAGGTTTTATAAATTGGATACTGGCGATAAGATTGAGATCAATGTGGAATTACAAGTTGAAGAAGAATGGGTTGAGATTGAATTATGGGACTTTGATTACATGTCTATAAATGATCATCTTGGTGTATTCAAATTTAAACTTAATGACTCCCCGGGTAAATACAGCACAACTATGACTGTTACTGAGAATAACACAACGGCTAGTTATATTCTATATTGGCAGTTATTTTAAAAGATCGTAAGGCTTGTAAATAGTTGATGCCTCTTTCCTTATTTTTTCAATATCAAGAGTCATTTTCTTTCTTTTTTGTGCTACAAATAACTCCATTTGGTCATCATAATGTATACTTTCAGGATTATTTGACGAACCATATACGTTTACTGATTCAAGAATCGGA
>CAYTFO010000155.1:0-1512 GCA_964437135.1 uncultured Roseivirgaceae bacterium
GGATAATCAGTTGAAGTTGACCACCGAAGGCAAAGATGTGACTGAGTGGATTGACTTGAGTGAGGAGAACTCTGAAATCCTAGTAAGCAGGATGCAGGAAGAATCTGATCAATTAACCGCTATACTAAAGTTTGAACAAGCAGAATCAAATGGAGGGTATGTTGCTGAGATTGAAATTTTTGAATTACAAAACAAAAGGGAGCTTAGAACATTTCTATCGATTTTCGCTCTTACACTGGTTTTCAGCATTGTTGTATTGATTTTCCTCAAAAAGCTCAAGAAGCTTACTCATGGTGCGGAGACTGATCACCCGGAAGACGAATAGAATTTATTGCTTTTCTGGGGGAGCAAATTCTTCCAGAAATTCAATAAGGTCTTCCTGTAATTCTAAAGATGTATGATTTATTGTGTACACATAAAAATATGTACTAAGAGCCATATCAGTTGTTTTTAATGTACTCATTTCTTTTATCATCGTCCCAATCTCTATAAAAACTTCACTAGAAAAGTCATATAAAAATCATTGATTTTCATAGATTCCTGATACTTTGAAAATAAAGTCTTTATCTATTTGGTCAAATGCATCACTGTTTTGTTCCATATTCCAAAAACTTCGATAAAGTAATTCAAATGAAAAGTCAAAATAAAATCTAACATTTTCTTTATCCTCAACTCTAATTATAGAATCCAGGAAATTAATGTAGGCTTCATTATTTATAATAATTGAATCAATTTTTATTTTATTTCTTTTGCATTCCTGATAAATACTCGCTTGCAAGGAGATAGCTTTCTTTTCTGTATCTATGGATTGTTTATAAGAATTCAATGCTAATGCCAGTGATACTGCAAAAACAACAGAAATAAATTCCAGAAGAATTGGATAAATATTAGATCTTTTCTTCATTTATTTTCTCAATAACTTTTTCAAAATCATATTTCATGGCATTGGTTTCAGTCTTGCCTTTTTTCCATCTATTATGAGACCAAAGCCAATACTCTGGTTTTTCTTTTATTTTTTGTTCAAGCATTTTTACATGGCGTACGCTGATTTCTCCGTCAAGCATCTCGGAAGGATAATCAGTTATTTCACTAAACTCTACTTCGTAATGTCCTCTTTTAGTTTTAGTAGTGTGTAGAAAAACCACTGGCCTGTCATACATTTTAGCAAATCTTTCCGGACCAGTTACTACAGCACTATCCTGATTTAAAAATGGAATCCAATACACTTTTTTACTGGTTAAGGCTGACTGATCAGCTACGAGGTAAACGATCGTGGATTTATCGCCGTCTAGCGTTAGGTTCTTTTTTGCTTTTTTTCGAGACACCATTTTCATTCCATATTTCTGTCTTGATTCCAATACCTTTTGGTTCAGAAAAGGGTCATTTACCGGTGTATACAAAGCCAGGTGCTGAAATTTAGGTATATAAGGCGGTATTCCGACGGCAACCAGTTCCCAATTGTTATAGTGACCCAAAACAGCAATTACATCTCTGCCAAGATATTTATCCAGG
>CAYTFO010000155.1:1522-3410 GCA_964437135.1 uncultured Roseivirgaceae bacterium
TCTTTTTGAAATTTCATTTTTTGAAATTGAGAAGGCTTTGAGGGTTTCCATCCAAATGTCTGTGAAATGGCTATAGAATTTATTCGCTATTAATGTGTTTTCTTTTTCAGTTTTATCGGGGAAAGAATTTTTTAGGTTTCTATAAATACTTTTTTTTCTATAACCGAATGACCTGAGCAGAAATGAAAGAATATCTGAAAAGATATATAAAAAAGGAAGTGGCAATCGGGATAAAGGATAAATAATTAAAAAATATAATATGTAGGTCATTTAATTTGATTTAGTACTTCAAAGTAAAGTGAATCTTTAATTCAAATAACAATAAATAGCGAAACATTCGACTTAGCAACTTTACTTTTTTCCAGTACTTTGTAAATAGTCGCTTAGATTTATCACTGTTGTGCTTTACATAAACACTGATACGAAGAAGAGAAATATTAGATTTTTCAATTACAGAAAATTTCCAAATCACAATATTTGATTCATCTTTCGGACTGTGAAATTTTTCAATATCTCTTTTGAAACCGGGATTTTTCTTCCAAAACTTACCCACAATAGCACAGTAAATTTCGGGATATGTACTTTCGATGAAAATAAAATTTGAACCTGTATTTTTTAGATTTTTCGGCAGGTCAAAATTCTTAAGTTTGAATAATGTCTTTGTAATCCTCGCTTTATTTAATACACTTCCTTTAAGGAGTTCCTCGTAAATAAATCTTGATTCACTTGAAATAGGAATTGATTCTGAAGATAAATATTCATAATTTGAAAGATTCATAAAAAAATAAACCCTGACGATTCCGTCAGGGTTTAATATATTTATTGGATTTGATATTACATCATACCACCCATTCCACCAGGCATTCCACCACCTGCAGGCATTGGAGGCTCTGGTTCAGGTCTGTCCGCAACAACAGCTTCAGTTGTCAGTAGTAGACCAGCTATTGAAGCAGCGTTTTCAAGTGCAAGTCTGGTAACTTTTGTTGGATCTATAATACCAGCTTTGAACATGTTTACATATTCTCCGTTTCCAGCATTGAATCCATAATCTTCTTTACCAGCTTTTACAGCATTTACAACTACTGATGCTTCGCCACCTGCGTTTTCAACGATAGTTCTTAAAGGAGCTTCGATAGCAGATTTAACTATTGCAACACCAGTATTTTGATCAGCATTACCTAAATCAATACTATCTAGTGCTGCAATTGCTCTGATTAGGGCAACACCACCACCAGCAACGATTCCTTCCTGTACAGCTGCTCTTGTTGCGTGAAGAGCATCATCAACCAGGTCTTTCTTTTCTTTCATTTCAACCTCAGTGGCAGCACCAATGTAAAGAATTGCTACACCACCAGAAAGTTTTGCTAATCTCTCCTGAAGTTTTTCTTTATCGTAGTCAGAAGTTGTGTTTTCGATCTGCTGCTTGATCTGGTTGATTCTTGCTTCGATGTCCTCTTTACTACCTGCACCATTGACAATTGTAGTGTTGTCTTTGTCGATGTTGATTTTTTCAGCTGTTCCCAAATACTCAATGGTAGCATTTTCAAGTTTATATCCTCTTTCTTCAGAAATTACTGTACCACCTGTAAGGATTGCAATATCTTCCAACATTGCCTTTCTTCTATCGCCAAAACCTGGAGCCTTTACAGCTGCAATTTTTAATGAACCTCTTATCTTGTTAACTACTAAAGTAGCAAGAGCTTCACCTTCTACATCTTCAGAAATGATCAATAAAGGTTTTCCGGTTTGTGCAGTTGCTTCAAGGATAGGAAGTAATTCTTTCATGTTAGAGATTTTCTTGTCATAGATCAAGATGTAAGGGTTCTCTAACTCAGCTTCCATTTTATCTGTGTTGGTAACAAAGTAAGGTGACAGGTAACCTTACTTT
>CAYTFO010000155.1:3420-9167 GCA_964437135.1 uncultured Roseivirgaceae bacterium
GCATACCTTCCACAGTTTTAACTTCTGTTTCAGTTCCTTTCGCTTCCTCAACAGTAATAACTCCATCTTTACCAACTTTCTCCATAGCATTGGCTATCATTTTACCTACTTCTGCATCATTATTTGCAGAAACTGAAGCAACCTGAGCTATTTCTTCTGAAGTTGATATTTCTTTTGATTGTTCTCTTAGATTTTGAATGACTGCAGCAACTGCTTTTTCCATTCCTCTTCTAAGATCCATAGGGTTAGCACCTGCTGCAACGTTTTTGATACCTGTACCAAAGATTGCTTGTGTAAGAACGGTTGCGGTTGTTGTACCGTCACCTGCATCATCTGCAGTTTTAGAAGCTACTTCTTTTACAAGTTGTGCTCCCATGTTTTCAATAGGTTCTTCAAGCTCAATTTCTTTTGCTACAGAAACACCATCTTTTGTAATTGAAGGTGCACCAAATTTCTTGTCTAGGATTACATTTCTTCCTTTTGGACCTAATGTTACCTTCACTGCATTCGCTAGTGTATCAACACCTTTTTTCAGTTGATCTCTTGCTTTAGTATCAAAAAAGATATCTTTTGCCATTTTGATTTCGTTTTAAATAATTTGTGTTAAAATTTTAAATAATACCGTAGATGTCTGATTCTTTCATGATCAGATAGTCTTTCCCATCGATTGAGATTTCAGTACCGGAATACTTTCCGTAAAGAACGTTGTCGCCAACTTTAACATTAATTGGCTCATCTTTTTTGCCAGTACCAATTGCTACAATTTCTCCTCTTTGAGGTTTTTCTTTGGCAGTGTCCGGAATGATGATGCCGGAGGCTGTTTTTTCTTCAGCTGCTGCAGGTTCAACCAGAACTCTGTCAGCTAATGGTTTAAAGTTAACTTTTGACATGTTTTTTCTATTAATGTGTTATTAGCTTTATTGAAACTTTAATCATGATATATCATAACTTGTGCCAATAGAATATTTTGACAATTTTAACCTATAAATACTGACAATTTTTCAGGTATGTCGATCAAACTGACATGCATGTCAGTCTTGCATTTTTATTTATTCTATTTTATATTTTTCTTTTAAAATAAATTTCCATGGTAAAACTTAGTCATGATTGGTTAACTGAAGGATCAATTGACTTTGAATACAAGAAGTATATTTTACTTTCTTACATAAAGGATGTTAGAAAAAACTTTGACAGAACATGTCTTTATCCGTTTTTAGCTGATTTAATTTTTCATTACGGGAATCTTCAAAAAATAAAAGAGAAAAAACAGTTGATGTACGATCAATTTCCAAGTACTCTTTCTAAAAATGATGTTGAGAAATTGAAGGTCACTTATAAAAAGATCATAGAGGATGATGAAGTAATGAAGGAGATGGAGGAGATTTTAAGTTATGCAGTACCTGTAATAGACAAAACAATCAATCAGGGTAAAGAAATTTACGATTTTGTAGAAGAACAAATGGAGCTATCTCCTGTAGGATTAACTCCATTATACGATAAAGAAGGTTATTTATTCATTAATAAGGATTCCTCCCATGATGTGTCTATTTATAAATACTCTATAAGTGTATTCGAAAATGCCAGTGATACATACCGGGGAATCAATACAACTTACATAGGAGAGGATTTTCAGGATTTATCCAGGAGCTATGAAAAAATAAAGCTGGACCTGGTAAAGAATTTCAAAGAATTACCAAATCCAGCAAGCTTTTTAGTACTATCTAAGCTAAAATTCCCAGAAACTCCAACAATACTCCCTATTGCAAAGAGATTGTTGATGAAGCATGTCAGTTTTAGTTAGCAGAATCAGTTAATCCCAAATCTTCCAGTGGAGCTGAAGAGTTTCCGCCCTCATCTTGTTGAATAGTGTTTGGTACAACCGGTTGACCACCAAATCCATCCGTTGCACTTTCAATGTTAGGGCTTTCTAACATATTCTGGCTATTATCTTCTATAAAGAAGTTTGTTCCTAATGCTAAAACAAAAACTGCAATAGCAAAACCCCAAGTTAGTTTTTCAAGTATATCTCCTGTTTTCTTAACTCCCATGATTTGACTAGCACCACTTCCTCCGAACTGACTGGATAATCCTCCGCCTTTGGGATTTTGTGCTAATACAACTAAAATTAATAGTAGAGCTACTACTATAATCAAACTTACCAATATTCCGTACATTCTATTTTTTACTTAATTTCTCAATAAGACCCGCAAAGTAAGATTTTTTTTCAGGAAATTTCAAGCCTAAGTTTTCATATATTGATATTGCCCTATCATATTTTCCCTGTTCAATATAAATTTCAGCTAAATATTCACTTGCAACATCAGCATGAAACCTGGAGCTTTTTGCGGATAAATCCTTTTTTTCAATAGGTTTTTGTGATCGGGTAGGTTTTGCCGGAGTTATATTTGGACTTTTTTTGATGAAGTCAGCAATTATTTCTTCATCCTCTTTCTTTTTAACTCTACCGGTCGATTTAGGTAAGTTTATATTCTTTTTTTCTTCTTCTTCCTTTTTCCTGGCTTCTTCTTCAGCTTTCTTTTTAGCTTCAGCTTCTCTCTTTGCTTTTTCCTCTTCCTTTTTCTTAGCCTCTTCTTCAGCTTTCTTCTTAGCTTCTGCTTCTTTTTTTGCTTTTTCCTCTTTCTTTTTCTTAGCCTCTTCTTCAGCTTTCTTTTTAGCTTCAGCTTCTTTCTTCGCTATCTCTTCTTCCTTTTTCTTAGCTTCAGCTTCTTCCTTTGCTTTTTCTTCTTCCTTTTTCTTAGCTTCTTCTTCAGCTTTCTTTTTAGCTTCAGCTTCTTTCTTTGCTTTTTCTTCTTCCTTTTTCTTAGCCTCTTCTTCAGCTTTCTTCTTAGCTTCTGCTTCTTTCTTAGCTATCTCTTCTTCCTTTTTCTTAGCTTCTTCTTCAGCTTTCTTCTTAGCTTCAGCTTCTTTTTTTGCTTTTTCCTCTTCCTTTTTCCTGGCTTCCTCTTCAGCTTTCTTTTTAGCTTCAGCCTCTTGCTTCGCTATCTCTTCTTCTTTTTTCGCTTTTTCTTCTTCCTTTTTCTTCGCTTCTTCTTCCGCTTTCTTTTCAGCTTCTTGCTTCGCTATCTCTTCTTCTTTTTTCTTAGCCTCCTCTTCAGCTTTCTTTTTCGCGTCTGCTTTTTCCTCTTCTTTTTGTTTTGAATCTTTTTCAGCAGGTTCTAGTCTTCCTCTTCTTCTAAAGCCTGTATCGTCATCCAGAAACTTTTTAACAACTACATCATCATCTTCATCGTAATCTTTAATCTTTGACTTGCTTTCGGTTTCCTTTTCATCTGAGACAGGATCTTCTGTTGATTGCTTAGTTTCCTCAGGATCTTCTTCAGCTATCTCGATTTCTTTAGCTTCTGGCTCTTCTATTTGCTTTTTTTCAACAATTTCTTCTGATGTTGCTGCCTTATTGACCGCTTTATTTATAGCATCCTCTTCTTCAATTCGATTTTCAATCTCTGTGAATTTCCTCTTGGACTCTTTAAGCTCCTCAAGCTCCCTGAAAATATCACTTATTAAATTGTCAAGTTGGCTTTCTGATAAATTTTCACTTTTCTCCGGTTCTGGAAAAGGAATTTTAGTTTTTTCTGTTTTTTTATTATCTACTTTCTTCCTGGCAGGAACAGGCTTTTTAGGAATTTCTTCAATTACAGTTTCATCAAGGAAGTATAGACCACCATCAAGAAATTTCTTAAAATGAGTTCTATCTGGTGCGAACAAAGCCGCAGATGAAATGTACTTTTTTGATTTATCAGGGTACTTCTCTTTTATACCTTTGGCAAGGACTGATCTTGCAACCTGAAAATACGGGTAGGTTTTAACAATACTTATTAATTCGTTCAGTTCTTTACCAGAAAGATCTGATGGATTCTTAAGTGCGTTAATGAACTTTTCTTTGTTCACGGGTAGTTATTGCTTGATGACAAAAGATAAATTTATAAAAATTTACCAATTTGCCACCGATGCATTGAAAATATCGATCACAATTTGATCAAATATTTCTTCAACAAACTCCTGTTCGTTTGCAGATAAGTCTATATCCTGATCAAAATCCCTGAAAAAGGAGAATCTTTTTTCAAAATCAAAGGTGGGGTCTTTTGAATTGATATAAGTTGCAAAAACTGTAATCGTTATCCTATTGAGTTGAGAAAGGTCTGCTGTTTGATTATTTCCAGAAGCATTTGCACCTACCGGAGTAATAGTATAGTTCTCTATATATCCATCAATCAATAAGTCTCCATTGTCTTCAATAAGTTCAAGACTTGTATTTTGCTGAAAATAGTCTTTTATATTTTCTGTAAATAGAACGCTCATATTAGAGGGTCCCAATGGTGCGTTGTTGTAAAATTGGTTGATAGTGATAGTTTTTACATCTGAAGAGATCGAGGCACCTGTAAAAGAATAAACGCCACAGCTAAGCTGGGGAAGGATTAAAATCAATACCAGAAACTTATTCATTTTCAATCTCATACTGTTTGATTTTTCGATAAAGTGTTCTCTCTGAAATACCAAGATCCTGTGCGGCATATTTTCTTTTATTCCTGTTTTTCTGAAGTGCTTTTATGATCAGTTCCTTTTCCTTCTTTTCTAAAGACAACGAGTCATCATCTTCATAAGTATGAACGACGTCTTCAATTACTTCATCGTATTCTTTATCCTCATCTTCTTTATGTTCGAGTAGTAGCGGAGTATTTAAAGACTCTTTATCAATAATATTTTTGTTTCCGGTTGAAGGTGTATCAAACTCCTGAAATAATTCTCCATGTTCTTCAAGGATATCGCCTTTTGATGGGTTTCCTTTAAGTAATTCTAATACAAGCTTTTTCATATCCGTCATATCTTTACGCATATCAAATAATACTTTGTAAAGAATATCTCGTTCAGAAAAATCTTCTTTTCCCCTGCTGTTAGTGGCCAACATAGGTAAATTAGAACTGATTTTAGGTAAATACTTTACCAATTTTTCTGATGAAATCATTCGGTCCATTTCAAGGACGCTCATTTGTTCAACAATGTTTTTCAATTGTCGGATATTACCAGGGAACGGGTATTTCAATAAGATCTTTTCGGCTTCTTCATCTAAGTTAATTGGCTTGGTTTTATAGGTTTCAGCAAAATCTGTCGCAAATTTTTTAAAGAGAAGAACAATATCCCGACCCCGATCTCTTAATGGTGGAACATAAATTGGTACTGTACTTAATCTGTAGTATAAATCTTCTCTAAATTTCCCTTTTTCAATTGCTTCTTTAAGGTCAACATTTGTGGCAGCGATTACTCTGACGTCTGATTTTAATACTTTGGAAGAACCAACTCTGATAAACTCTCCATTTTCAAGTACTCTCAAAAGTCTTGCCTGGGTATTTTGAGGCATTTCACCTATCTCGTCTAGAAAAATTGTACCTCCATTGGTAACTTCAAAATAACCCTTTCTGCTATCTGTAGCTCCTGTAAAGGATCCTTTTTCATGTCCGAACAATTCGGAATCGATAGTTCCTTCAGGTATTGCACCACAGTTTATTGCTATAAACTGTCCATGTTTTCTACTACTTAAACTATGAATGATTTTTGAAAAGCTTTCTTTACCTGCACCGCTCTCTCCGGTAATCAACACGCTCATATCTGTTGGAGCAACCTGCATGGCTACTCTGATTGCATTGTTGAGCTGAGGTGAGTTACCTATTATCTCAAATCTTTGTTTGATTGTTTGTATTTCAGCTTCGAGTTTATAATCCATTATGCTG
>CAYTFO010000156.1:0-1997 GCA_964437135.1 uncultured Roseivirgaceae bacterium
AGTTGAAATGGTAAGTGCTGGTTTAGGAACTCCCATTGCAAGAACAAACAACACTTCAAATCTGATCTTATGAATAATAAATCAGAAGAGATTGAAATCAACTTTAATTTCAAGGATGTCGATGAGAATTATTTTGATCTTTTTGATATTGAATTGATAGCAGGAAAGAACCTTAGTAGTAATTCAGCAACGGGGGAAGTGGTAATTTCAAAAGCTGCATTAAAAGAAATGGGAATTGAAGACCCGAATGAAGCTTTAGGACGTCATTTTAAAAGTTCATGGGGTAGTAACTATATAATTATAGGAGTTTGTAATGACTTTAATACGAATACACTTCATGAAACGATCAAACCAGTACTTTTTCAATACAGGGAAAATATGTTCTATGAATTATCTATAAAACTGAAAAATTCATCTACAAACTCGATTGCAGCTACAACCGGAAAAATTGAGAAATTATGGGAGGAAGTTTATCCTGAGTACGTAATGAGTTATGATTTTTTTGATGAATTAATTGAAAGAAGATATCGGGCAGAAAAAAGTTCAGTTGCATTGCTGGAATTATTTGCAGCCATTTCTATTTTTATCGGTAGTTTGGGACTTTATGGCTTGATTGACTTTATGGCTATTAAGAAAACCAAAGAGATCGGAATTCGAAAAGTTTTAGGTGCCAGCTCATATAATATATTATCGATCTTCTTAAAAGAGATCTCAATTCTTGTCATTTTATCGATATGCATAGCCTGTCCGATCATGTATTATTTACTTAATATGTGGTTAGAATCTTTTGCTTATAGGATAGATATTGGAATAGGTGTTTTCCTTTTGGCTCTGTTCACAGTAACACTGATGGCAGTAATAACTACAGGAATCAGATCGATAAAAGCATCATTAGTAAATCCAGTCGATACTTTAAAAGACGAATAAAATGTTTAGAAATTACATCATAACAGCAATAAGAAATCTCCAAAGAAACCAGGTTTTTGCTTTCCTTAACATAATAGGACTGGCAATGGGAATTGGATGTGCTACCGTTGTCTTTAGATTTATAAGTCATGAAAAAAGCTATGATATGTTTCATTCAAACTATGATAAAATCTGGAGGGTGGTAAATGTTGAAGATTATCCTGATGGTGTTGAGTATGGAATGGGAACTCCTCATCCAACTGGACCTGCACTAATCGAAGATTATCCAGAATTGGAAGTAGTTGCGAGAGTAAACTATGTATATGGTGATCAAATAAATATTGATAATGGAAACGGAAATATTGTCAAGCATTTATTAGAAGAGGGAGTAGCATTTTTAGATAATGAGTTTTTTGAGATCTTTGACGTTAAATGGATCGCAGGTGACCCATCAACTGCATTAAAAAACCCAAATGAAGTAGTGCTATCAGCAAAAGCTGTAGAGCAATTATATGATTTAGATAGGGACAATTTAGCGTCTGCGATTGGTCTTACTTTAAATTATGGAAACAGAAAGGATTTTGTAGTGGTTGGGGTAGTTGAAGATCAACCAGAAAACACTAATTTTCCTTTCTTGTTTTATTTTGCTTATGATGGGCAAAATGGGATAAATCCCTACTTCGGAGAAGGAAAAAGGTGGAATTCTACAAGTAGCAATACAAATACTTATTTCATTGCCCCAGAAGGATTTTCTAAAGTTCGTTTTGATGAACAATTAGTAGATTTTGTGAAAAAATACAGACCTGGCGATCAGACATTATCTTATGTCGTTCAACCCTTTTCTGAGGTTCACTATGATGAGAGATTTGGAAGTTATGTTGGGACTACTGATATCAAGGTTTTTATTGCATTCTCTTTAATTGGACTTTTTCTGATTATTACTGCATGCATTAACTTTATAAATCTTGCTACTGCACAGGCTACGAAAAGAGCCAAAGAGATAGGAATTCGAAAAGCAATTGGAGGACTGAGTTATCAGTTAATCATACAATTTTTAAGTGAAATAGCAATCATCACTCTTTTCGCTTTGT
>CAYTFO010000156.1:2007-9159 GCA_964437135.1 uncultured Roseivirgaceae bacterium
TACTTTCACTTGCATTCTCAGAACTAATATTTATTTATCTGGAAGATATTATTGAGGTTAGGCTGCAATTGAATCTTCTAACCGATTTCACAACTGTTTTCTTTCTGATAATAACCTTTTTGGTTGTTACATTATTTTCAGGATTGTATCCCAGCATTATCTTATCCAGGATGAACGCTATTCAGGCAATTAAAAGTAAAATTACTGCTAAAACTCATTCAGGTGGAATCACCCTCCGAAAAGGTCTGGTTGTTATGCAATTTGCAATTTCACAATGTCTCATCATTAGTACATTTATTATTGCGAAGCAGATGGACTTTTTCCAATCAAAAGATTTAGGATTTGAAAAGGATGCTATTGTTTCTACTTATTTACCTGAACAAGATCAGGTGAAAATGGATAGATTTCGACAAAAGATGGTGTCAAATGCGACTATTTCTGACGTGACTTATGGTCTAAGTACACCAACGGGAAATAGTGATTCTCATTCAAATTTTAATTATGCTCCTTTGCAATCTGAGATTGATTATCAAGGAAATTTTAAGGCAATAGACGAGGGTTATGAAGAGTTTTTTGATATACCCCTTTTAGCCGGGAGATACCTTCAAAGAGGAGATAGTATGAATGTTGTGATCAATCGTAAAATCGCTGATTTGATGGGGTTTGGAGATGATGTATCACTGGCTGTAGGTGAAACCCTTGAAACTGGATGGGGGGGAGATAAAAAAGTAGTTGGAGTTGTTGAAAATTTTCATGCTTACCGACTTTCCGAATCTTTGGATTATGTCTTTTTTATCCACTACACAGATGCATTTTATAATCTATCATTTAAGATAGATTCAGAAGAAAATACTCAAAATGCTTTGGCTCATTTTAGAAAAACATGGGAGGAGGTTTATCCTGAGTATGCAATTGATTATACTTTTTTTGATGAAATTATCGAAAACCAGTATCGTAGAGAGGCTGCATATTCACAGGTACTTCAACTGTTTTCACTCATTTCGATAATCATAGGTTGTTTAGGTTTATATGGTTTAATTTCTTTCATAGCGAATAACCGAATCAAAGAGATAGGTATCAGGAAAGTACTGGGAGCTTCGGTTTACAGTATTCTCGGTATGTTTTCCAAAGAAATACTAACATTAGTTATTGTAGCTTTTTTCATTGCAACTCCGATATCGTATTACCTTTTGAGTGAATGGTTATCTACCTATGTTTTTAGAATATCAATTGGTTTCGGAATATTTGTGACTGCATTTTTGCTTACCTTATTCATTGCAATTATTACAATCAGTCACAGAACTATAACTTCTGCGCGAGTAAATCCGGCTTCCACTTTAAAAGACGAATGATCCATTAATCAAAAATTCTAACTACCCCAGAAAACTTTTCATATATTTGGGCTCAAAAAACTGAGATAATATGCAAAGAGAAAACTGGGGTAGTAAATTTGGATTTATTATGGCCGCGGCCGGTTCTGCTGTTGGACTGGGAAATATATGGAGATTTCCTTATGTGACAGGAACTAACGGGGGTGGTGCTTTTGTATTTGTTTACATTATTTGTGTGGTGCTCATTGGAGCTCCCTTGCTATTCAATGAAATGGCATTGGGAAGACATACTTCTAAAAACCCATTTGGAGCTTTTAGAGACACAGGAGCAAATGTAATATGGACTGCTTTAGGTGCTGTATTATCAATTTTAGTTAGTTTTTTCGTTTTAAGTTATTACGGTGTAATTGCCGGATGGACTATTGGATATATTTTCAAGTCTTTATTTAGTCTTGATACACCTTTTGAACAGTTTGTCGCAAATGGTCCTTTAATCATCGCACTCTTCGGAGTATTTCTATTGATAACTGTAATTATTGTTTTAGGAGGAATTTCAGGTGGTATAGAAAAAGCATCAAAACTTTTAATGCCATTGCTGTTCTTACTAATTTTTGTGGTGATCGGGCGTTCATTAACTCTTGATGGTGCAGCCGCAGGTGTGGATTATTATCTAAATCCGGATTTTAGTAAAATAAATGGAAAAGTAGTACTTGCCGCACTGGGACAGGCATTTTTCTCAATGAGTATTGGATGGGGTATTATGATTACTTATGGTTCTTATCTGTCCAAGGATAGTGATATAGTAAATAGTGGTCTTTGGGTAGGCTTTTTAGATGCTGGAGTAGCATTACTTGGTGGATTAATGGTATTTCCTGCGGTATTTGCATTTGGTAAAGACCCTGCAGCTGGACCTTCTCTAGTATTTAGTGTACTTCCGGATGTCTTTTCAGAAATGCCGGGAGGTAGTATTGTTGGTGCGATATTCTTTTTATTATTAGCTGTGGCTGCTTTAACATCCTCTATATCAATGTTGGAAGTTCCCGCTTCTTACTTTATAGATGAAAGAAAATGGTCAAGAAAGAAATCTGCTATCGTAGTAGCTGCTCTATTACTTATTGTTGGTATCCCAGCTGCACTTTCTTATGGTGGCAATGAGTTTTTCACTCAGATGTCTATCCCTACTTTAGATGGCGGTATGACTTCCGATGGTTGGTTTGGTATGTTAGACTATTATTTTGGAACATTATTCATTGTCGTGGTAGCATTGATTACTTCACTTTATGTAGGTTGGGGAATGGATACCAATCTAATAAAGGAGGAAGTAGGAGAAGGCTCATCATTTTTCAAAAAGAGTCTGGTTGGAAATATTTCTTTTGCTACAATCTGGGTATTCTTCATTAAATACGTATGCCCAATAGTAATCTTATTGGTATTCCTTGATATGATCGGAGTATTTGGCGTTACGGGTTCAGCTGGTTAAAGAGAAGTTATTATGGATAAGATAGATTCATTAAACCAGGTGGGGGAGTTCCATAAGACTTTTAAGCATCCAATTTTACAGGAACCGACCATTCCATCTGCTGACAGATGTAAGCTTAGGGTTTCTCTTATTGCTGAAGAACTCAAAGAACTAGAGCATGCAATTAAAGATAATGATATCGTCGAAATAGCCGATGCTTTATGCGATATTCAATACGTATTGTCTGGAGCAGTTCTTGAGTTTGGTCTAGGTGAAAAGTTCAAAGACCTTTTTGATGAGGTTCAGAGATCAAATATGAGTAAGGCGTGTGATTCGGAAGAGGAAGCAAAAGCAACCGTAAAGTATTATTCTGAAGAAAGAGATACACCATGCTATTATGTTAAAGAAGATGGCAAATGGCTGGTGTACAGGGAAGGAGATAATAAGACATTAAAGTCAATTAATTATTCTCCTGCAGATCTCAAATCAATATTAGAGAAATAAAAAAAGGAGGCACTAGCCTCCTTTTTTTTATTCTATCTTCATTAAATATACGTTTTCTTTCTTACCGTCCTCGTCTTCATCAACAGGGATCAGTTTATTTCCTCTCATAATCCAATAGTCAGTATCATCAATACTGATATTATCCCCATCATCGTTAGAATCAATAACCAAATAGCCCGATTTATTGATATACCAGGTAGCATCATCAACATCATCATCGTCTTCATCATCGTTGGTATATATTCTCATTACTCCATCTGGTTCAAATACGAAATAGATTTCAATGTTTTCTAAGGCAGTTTCAACAATACCAGATATAGCTCCTACAAACCATTCTCCAAGTATATTTTCTTCCTCTCTTAATTCTTGTTTTGCTTCATCCATGGCATCCTCAATATCAATTATAAGTTGCCATTCGCCCATAAGTTTTCTCTCTGTCACTTTCCCTGATTGCGCGAAACCAGAATTGTAAATAAATGCAAATGCCATTATTGCCAGTAAAAGTTTTATTTTCATAGTTGTTTGTATTACAAGGTACTAAGTTTAATATACTATAATTAATCGAAAAGGTTTCAGAGAAAGGGATAATTTGTTTATTAACTTTGCACAAAAAAATTATAGCTGATGTTTGAAAATTTAAGCCTGAAGTTAGATAGAGCTGTAAAGAATATAAAGGGTCAGGGAAAAATTACTGAAGTAAACGTTGCAACTACTGTAAAGGAGATAAGAAGAGCGCTGATAGATGCTGACGTTAATTACAAAGTTGCGAAGGAAGTCACTGATTCCATAAAAGAAAAGGCACTCGGAAGAGATGTTTTGATAGCAGTATCACCAGGTCAATTACTTACAAAGATTGTTGCTGAAGAATTGACAACATTGATGGGTGAGTCCAATGAACCTATTGATTTGAATGGCAATCCTAATGTAATATTAATCTCAGGGCTACAGGGTTCTGGTAAAACAACATTTACAGGTAAGCTTGCAAACTATCTCAAGAAGCAGGGTAGGACAGTTTGTCTCGCAGCCTGCGATATCTACAGACCTGCTGCAATAGATCAATTAAAAGTTATTGGGGAACAGATTGATGTAGAAGTATATGCTGAACCTGAAAATAAAAATGCAGTTCAGATCGCTCAAAATGCATTAAAATTTGCCAAGGATAATGGCAAAAGGACGTTGATAATAGATACTGCAGGTCGTCTTGCTGTTGATGAACAAATGATGAATGAGATTTCGGATTTAAAGAAAGCTTTGGATCCAAATGAAACATTGTTTGTGGTGGACGCAATGACTGGACAGGATGCAGTAAATACTGCCAAAACATTCAACGAAAGACTAAATTTTGACGGAGTAGTTCTAACTAAGTTAGATGGTGACACAAGAGGTGGTGCTGCTTTGTCGATAAGGAAAGAAGTAGAAAAACCAATTAAGTTTATTGGTACAGGTGAGAAAATGGATGCTCTTGACCTGTTTCATCCAGACAGGATGGCTAATAGAATACTTGGAATGGGTGATGTGGTTACACTTGTTGAAAGAGCGCAGGATAGTTTTGACCAGGATGAAGCGAGAAGGCTAAATAAGAAGATCAAAAAAGATCAATTTGGATTTGATGATTTTCTTAAGCAGATGGAGCAAATCAAGAAAATGGGTAGCCTTAAGGATTTGATGGGAATGATTCCAGGAGTAGGGAAGGCAGTAAAAGATATTGATATTGATGATGATTCTCTCAAACCAATTGAGGCAATAATTAAATCTATGACTCCTAGA
The DNA here is from genome assembly GCA_964437135.1 of uncultured Roseivirgaceae bacterium. GTDB lineage: Bacteria > Bacteroidota > Bacteroidia > Cytophagales > Cyclobacteriaceae > CAYTFO01. Next base: position 7,069 of record CAYTFO010000156.1, read on the forward strand.
GAGAGACAAAACCCGGACATAATAAATGGTAGCAGAAGGCAAAGAATTGCTAAAGGAAGTGGAACTTCAGTTCAGGAAGTAAACCAATTATTAAAGCAGTTCAATCAAATGCGGAAAATGATGAAGACCATGAATAAAATGGGAGGAGCAAAAGCTCTGGGAAGTTTGTTGAACTAAAGGATTTAATTCAAAATAAAAAGGGTCTGACAGAAAAACTATCAGACCCTTTTTTTATGTGCAGGTATTTTTATCTGTACATAACTGAATTTAAAGCATCTATTGTTCTCTTTACATTAGGTAATATTTCTTCGATCAATGTAGGAGCATAAGGCAGAGGCAAATCTTTACTATTGACTCTGTTTACTGGTGCATCCAGATAATCGAAAGCATATCTTTGAATATGATGACTTATATCTGTACTAATTGAAGATAATGGCCAGGCTTCCTCAACGATTACCAATCGATTGGTTTTCTTCACTGATTCGACAACAGTTTTGTAATCTATAGGTCTAACTGATCTCAAATCAATAACCTCTATATTGACTCCTTCTTTTTCCATTTCTTCTGCAGCTTCATTGGCAACTTTCATCATTTTTCCAAAAGACACTAATGTAGCATCAGAACCTTCTTTTACGATGTTAGCTTCACCAATAGGAATAAGATATTCCTCTTCAGGTACTTCACCTTTATCACCATACATTAATTCAGATTCCATGAAAATAGTCGGATCATCGTCTCTTATTGATGACTTCAAAAGACCTTTTGCATCATAAGGATTCGAAGGAACTACAACTTTCAATCCAGGTGTGTTTGCAAACCAGTTCTCAAAGTTTTGTGAGTGTTGAGAGCTTAACTGTCCGGCATTTCCAGTTGGTCCTCTGAAAACAATGGGTACATTGTACTGTCCACCAGACATCGACATCATTTTAGCAGCACTATTGATGATTTGATCTATAGCAACCAGTGAGAAGTTGAAGGTCATAAACTCTATGATTGGTCTGAGGCCATTCATTGCAGCTCCTACACCAAGTCCAGCAAATCCAAGCTCTGCTATAGGAGTATCTATAACCCTTTTCTCACCAAACTCTTCAAGCATGCCCTGACTGACCTTGTAGGCACCATTATACTCAGCCACTTCTTCTCCCATGAGAAAGATATTTTCATCCTTTCTCATTTCTTCTGACATTGCTTCCCGAAGCGCTTCTCTGAATTGTATTTCTCTCATAATGTAGATTTAGAAAATCGATTGCTAAGTTAATTCATCATCAGCAATTACACTTGCTAGACCATAAAAAAAGCTCTTTCAAAAATGAAAGAGCTTTGTAATTTTTTGATTGTTTATTTTATCTAACAGCTTCAGCTAATGCATTAGCGAAGTTAGTGAACTCAAGATCAGAAAGTGCTTTGTCTTTTAGATCAGGGTTGTTTTCAATAGCCATTTTAAGGTTATCAATCACACCGTTAGCATCATTTGATCTAGCTGAGGCGATAGCTTTTAGATAGAAAGCATCACCAGCAATATCTGATTCTGTTGCTTCATCAAGTGCTACCTGAGCGTTAGAGTAATCCTTAGCTAATACGTTTGCTAATCCCATGTTGTAAGCATTCACTGGATTTTCAGTTCCTCTTTTTGCACCGCTTAAAGTAGCTTTAGCATCTTCGTACATTCCCATTCTGATTTCAAGACTACCTTTCATAGCGTTGATATCGCTGTTTTGATCATTAGTAGCACCAGACACATCACCTAAAGTTTCATATGCTTTTTCGTACTCCATTTGCATCATGTAAGCAGAAGCCATATTTACTTTAACAGAAGCAGCTGAGCTGTTTTTGTTAGAAGCAATCTCAAGTTGAGTAAGAGCATCCTGAACTAATGTAGCTCTGTTACTTTCGTCTTCAAGCGCTTTTTGAAGGTAAACACCAGCAAGGTTGTTGTGTGCCTGCCAGCTTCCTGACTTCTTAGTTGCAGCCATGTAGATAGCTTCTTTTTCATCCAATGAAGGAGTTAAAGTAGCAGCAAACATCAATTCTTCATCAGAAAGAGTATCAGCAGATATAGTACCTTCTGCAATACCTTTTGCTAAAACAGAG
>CAYTFO010000157.1:0-9138 GCA_964437135.1 uncultured Roseivirgaceae bacterium
GTCAAATCTCTGGTTTCTGAACTTTCACTTGAAATAGCTGAAAAAGTGCTCAGAGAAAAGCTTAAAGATGACAAGTCTCAAAAAGAGTTGGTAGAGAAATTTTTGGAGGAAGTAAAAGTAAACTAGAATGTCAAGTTCAAGGATAGCAAAACGATACGCAAAGCCTTTGATCGAGCTTGCTATTGAGAAGAATAAGCTTGAGGATGTAAAATCTGATATGCTATCAATTCAATCAATCTGCAAGGAGAATAAAGAGTTTGTGTTGTTCTTGAAGAGTCCGATTATTCCAAGTCTTAAGAAAGCGAGCATACTTCAAAGTATGTTTAAAAATAAAATGAGTGAGCTTTCTGTAATCATTTTTGATTTGATGTCGAAAAAGAACAGAGAAAGCTTTATACCAAACTTAGCAGATGAGTTTATTACATTATACAATCAGAAAATGGGACTACAACCAGCAACGGTTACTACTTCTTTCAAACTGGATAAGAAACTCACAATTTCATTCGAAAAGCTTGTAACAGATGTTACCGGGAAAAAACCAATTTTGGAGCAGGAAATTGATGAAAGCATTGTAGGAGGTTATGTGCTAAGACTTGACGATACTCAAATAGATGAGAGTGTTAAAACACAACTCAAAGAATTAAAATATAAATTTTCAAAAGAAAAAAATTAACTAAAGCCAAAGGCATAAAATTTTAAGATTATGGCAGACGTAAGACCTGATGAGGTTTCAGCTATATTACGAGAGCAGCTTTCAAATTATAAAACAGCTGCCGAACTTGAAGAAGTAGGAACAGTACTTCAAGTTGGTGATGGTGTAGCCAGAATTTATGGCTTATCAAATGCTCAGGCAGGTGAGCTTATTGAATTTGAAAATGGTGTGAATGCATTGGTATTAAATCTTGAGGAAGATAATGTCGGAGCTGTTCTTCTTGGAGAGTCAACCAATGTAAAAGAGGGGGATACTGTAAAGAGGACCGGACTAATCGGATCAATTAAGGTAGGAGAAGGAATGGTTGGTCGAGTAGTGAATACACTTGGTGAACCAATTGATGGAAAAGGACCATTGCAAGGGGAGTTGTTCGAGATGCCGATCGAAAGAAAAGCACCGGGTGTAATTTACAGAGAGCCTGTAAGTGAACCACTTCAAACTGGTATCAAGGCGATTGACTCAATGATTCCAATTGGAAGAGGTCAGAGAGAGCTTATAATTGGTGACAGACAAACTGGTAAAACAGCTGTTGCTATTGATACTATCATTAATCAAAAAGAATTTTACGATAAGGACGAGCCTGTTTACTGTATATATGTTGCAGTAGGACAAAAGGCATCAACGGTAGCAGGAATTCAATCAACTCTTGAAAAAGCCGGAGCACTTGATTACACAGTTATTGTTAATGCTTCAGCCTCTTATCCTGCACCAATGCAATTCTTTGCTCCATTTACCGGAGCTGCTATTGGCGAGTATTTCAGAGATACTGGAAGACCTGCACTGGTAATTTATGATGACCTTTCTAAACAGGCTGTGTCTTACAGAGAGGTATCGCTTTTATTGAGAAGACCTCCGGGACGTGAAGCATATCCAGGTGATGTATTCTATCTGCACTCTAGATTGTTGGAAAGAGCTGCAAAAATTATCAATAACGATGAGATAGCTTCTCAAATGAATGATTTGCCTGACTCTTTGAAAGGAAAAGTAAAAGGAGGAGGATCTCTAACAGCTCTTCCTATCATTGAAACACAGGCAGGTGACGTTTCAGCATATATTCCTACAAACGTGATTTCGATTACAGATGGTCAGATATTCTTGGAAACAAACCTATTCAACTCTGGTATCAGACCCGCGATCAACGTAGGTATTTCAGTATCAAGGGTAGGGGGATCTGCTCAGATAAAATCAATGAAAAAAGTAGCCGGTACATTGAAACTTGATCAGGCACAATTTAGAGAACTTGAGGCGTTTGCTAAGTTCGGATCAGATTTGGATGCTGCTACTCAAAGAACTATCGACAGAGGAAGAAGAAATCAGGAAATTCTGAAGCAACCTCAGTACTCTCCGGTTTCAGTGGAAGAGCAGGTAGCTACAATCTACGCTTCTACAAAAGGATATATTGATAAGGTTCCTTTGGAAAAAGTAAAAGAGTTTGAAAGTAAATTTATTGCTGATTTGAGAGCGGATCATAAATCTGTTCTTGATGACCTAAGAGCTGGAAAACTTACAGAAGAAGTAACCTCTACTCTGGAAACTGTTGCTAAAGATTTAGCAGCTACATTTAATTCTTAATTGAATAATGGCAAACTTAAAAGAAGTAAAAGCCCGGATCACCTCTGTTACCTCTACACAACAGATAACAAAAGCCATGAAAATGGTGGCTGCCGCTAAGTTGCGTAAAGCACAGGATAAGATCCTTCAAATGAGACCCTATTCAAAGAAACTATCTGGAATAATTCAGAATGTTTCATCAACCGTTGATATGGAGTCAATTGAAAATGTATACTCTGAAAATAGGGAGCCAAAAAATGTTCTTTTAGTAGTCGTAGCATCAGATAGAGGATTGTGTGGGGCTTTTAATAGTAATATATTTAAGCACTCATTAAGAGTTATAGAAGAAAAATATAACTCACAGTTCAATAGTGGATCAGTTACTATTTTGCCTATTGGAAAAAGATCTTTTGAATATTATTCGAAAAGAAATTTTAATGTGATTGATGAGCATTGGAATCAATTTCACAATCTGGCTTTCGAAAATGTAATTGATGTTGCAGATTCAGTGATGAAGGGATTTGTAGAAGGCAAATTTGACAGAGTAGAATTAATCTATAATGAGTTTAAAAATGTAGCGACTCAAATCCTGGTTAATGAGCAGTTTTTACCTATTGTTGAGTCAGAACCAAAACAAGATAAGGGAGTTCAGGATATGGATTACATCTTTGAACCAAATAAGGAATTTATTTTCAAAGAAATAATTCCTAAATCCCTTAAAATCCAATTTTATAAAGCATTATTGGAATCAAACGCAGCGGAACAAGGAGCCAGAATGTCTGCTATGGATCAGGCAACTGAAAATGCTGCAGAACTTCTAAAAGACTTAAGATTGACTTACAATAGAACCAGACAAGCTGCCATTACCAAAGAAATTCTGGAAATTGTAGGAGGAGCAGAAGCACTTGCTCAGGGTTCTTAATCCTGACAATGAAAATACTTGAAAAAGCAAGCTGGCTTTCCCTGGACATAGTTCTGGGAGCGATCAGCTTGCTTTTTTTTATTAGCTCTCTGTTTCAAATTGAGGAGGCTTCATTTTCAGTTTATTTTGAACTTGCAGCTGCTGTATGGATTATTTACACAATTGATCATCTCCGTGATGTCAGGAATTATAAAAAAGTAACAACAAGCAGACATAAATTTCATCTTCATAATTATGATCTTTTATATAGAGTACTGCTCATAGTTATTTTTTTTAGTACAATCAATCTGTTTTTTATACCTGTAATAATTGTCCTTTATGGTCTGGGCCTGACTTTTCTGGTCGCGCTTTATCTGTATTTTCATAGACTAACAGCTAAATATGGAGTAAAGGAGCTGATTGTAGCTTTTGGTTTTACCGCAGGAGTTTTTTTATACCCTATATCAAAAACTGAAGGGTTTATAGATTTTATAATTCCCTTTGGTCAATTATTTCTGATAGCTTACGGAAACCTTCTTCTGATTTCGGACATAGAAGTAAAAAGTGATAAGAAGAATGATATAGATTCGATTACCAGGTTTTTAAACCAAGGGCAGGTGAAAACATTGATTAAATCAATTCTTATTTTTGACATATTAGTTTCAATTTCCAGTATTCTTTTCAATTCCATTTCACCTACTTACAGTTATTTTATCATTTTCAGTTCTATTGTTTTACTGTTCGTTGTTTATAAAACTGAATATTTTATGGAAAATGAAAAGTACAGACTTGTAGTGGATAGTGTATTTATTAGTAGTTTTTTATTTTCTTTTTTTTAGGATTGAATAATTTCAACTTAGTAGCTCCAATTTACGATAGGTTAAAAAGATTGGTTTTTGGCAATAAACTTCTGGATGCCGAGAAAAATCTTGTCAAAGAAATTAAGCCCCAATCAAAAATATTGGTTTTGGGTGGTGGCACTGGACAGATTCTGGAACTTATGCATAATGAGAGTCAGATAACCTATGTGGAGAAGTCTTTTAAAATGATAGAGATTTCTGCTAAGAGGGATTTAGGTTTCGTTGAATTTCTACACGCTGATTTTCTTAAAATAGGCCTCAATAAGAAATATGACTTTGTTTATTGTGCATTTTTTCTTGATTTATTTTCATCTGAGAACCTGGATTTAGCAATAGATAAAATCAAGCCTCTTTTGGCTGAAAAGTCGAAATTGCTGGTAGCAGATTTTGAAAGAACAGATAAATTATGGCATCATCTGTTATTAAAATTCATGCATTTATTCTTTAAAGTGTTTTCTGATTTAGAGAGCAGGAAGCTTCAAAATATCCACAAGAAGCTAATTAGACACGGTTTTTACTGCGAAAAAGAAGTTTTTTTTAGTCGGGGACTAATATTTTCCCGTATTTACAGTTTGAGGGAAACCTCCTGATTTTTTATGTGTCTTTAGATTGCATAGTGAAAGGAGAATTGCAAAATATACACCGGGACCTGATCTTAAAGTGCCAACAGGGGGATAGTCAGTCGTATGAACAGATTTATAAGTTGTATGCGAAGGCTATGTTCAATATATGCAGGCGCTATTTGGGAGATGAGGAAGAAGCCAGAGATATTTTGCAGGAATCTTTCATTGATGCTTTTAGAAAGCTTCCACAATTACGAGAAGTAAGCACTTTTAGCCTTTGGTTGAAACGAATTGTTACTAATAACTGCATAAATGCTCTTAGAAAAAAGAGACTAATGACAGAAGAGCTAAATGAAAGGATAGACGTAATTGAGGAAGTAGATGATTTTGAATATACAAATTATAAATCATCGAGAATCATGGATGCAATTGATTTGTTACCGGATGGTTGCAAAACCGTGCTTTCACTTTACCTATTTGAAGGGTATGATCATAAAGAAATATCTCAGATATTAAGTATAAGTGAATCAGCTTCTAAAGCACAGTTTTGCAAAGCAAAGGCTAGAATAAGAGAGCAATTGGAAAATAGAAACATGCAACAATATGTCTGAGAAATTAAAAGATCATATTGAGGAAAACAGGGAACAGTTTGAGATTTATCCTTTCGATGCTGATCAAGGCTGGGAAGAGATAAGGGATAAGGTAGTTCCCAAGGAAAAGAAAAAGACTGTCACTATTGAGGTTAAGTGGTTATACAGATCAGTTGCCTCAGTTTTGATTTGTGTATTAGGACTGATTTTCTTGGTAAACAAGTCTGAGACCAATGAATTACCAAAGGAATACTGGGAAGCTCATTCTTATTATCAGAGACAAATCGACAACAAACTTATGCAGGTTCGAGATAAGATATCTGATCCTGTTTTGCTTCAGGATTTTGATGAATTAGATGAGGTTCTGGAAGAATTAAAAAAAGATCTTGAAGATGATGCAAAGAATGAGGAAGTAATTTTCGCAATGATCGAAAACTACAGACTCAAACTAATGATACTAGAAAATATTTTGGAAGAACTAGAAGAGGAAGATTATGAGAAAGATAACAATATTTAGTCTGATTCTAATGCTGGGTTTTTACCTAAAAGCCCAGGAGATCAGTATGACAGAGAATATACGTAAATCATTTTGGGTGGATGATAATACAGAGATAGAAATAGAAAATAAGTACGGAGAAATTATAGTCAACACCTGGTATAAAGACTCTGTGCGCTTTGTCGTAACTATAGAGGTAAAAGGGAAAGATGGAAAGTCTGTCGCGAAAGAACTGAAAAGAGCGGAAATAGAGCTGAGGAAGTATGGAAACAAAATTCTCGCTAAAACGGATTTTGTCTCTTCAAGGTCCGGGATATTGGGGGATTTTCTGGATCAGGCTTCAGAAGCATCAAAAACAATTACCGGTAACTATAAACTTGAAGTCAACTATGAGTTGTGGATGCCGGATGATTTGAGATTAAAGATTGTAAATAAATTTGGTGACATATATCTGTCTTCGCTTAAAAACAAAGTAGATATAGATATGTCTTATGGAAATCTGCGAGGAAATAATTGTGACAATGAATTGATTCTAAAGCACAGTTTTGGTAAACATACCTTTGATTTTGTAAATACAGGAATCATTGAACTAAGAAAAGCAGAGTCAAGTATTGCAGTTGCCAATACACTAGAATACAAGAGTAGTACATCTGAAATCGATCTTGGTAAAGTAATAAACTTGAAGATCAATTCGAGAAATGATAACTATGAGATAGATGAAGCCGTAAAACTAACAGGTCAGGGAAGTTTTACTGATCTTCAACTGGACCTTGGAATGGAAACCTTAATTCTTGATTTTGATTATGGTGAAATATTTGTTTCAGGTATAAATAAAGACTTTAAAGATGTAATGCTTACCGGAAAATCGACAGATATGAATTTAATTCTTGACCAGGCTTCTTATATCGATACTGAAATTAAAGGTCAGGAAGATCGAATGATTTTACCGAACAGTATGCTTTTATTGAATAAGGAGATGATCGCTGAAGAAGATAAAATCAAGCTTAAAGGATACGTGGGCAATACAAATACAACACATGGTAATTTGAAAGTGGATGCAAATAGCGGAGATTTAATTATTTCAATAAAAGAAACATCAATTTTTACCAACAAAGAATAATAAATGCGCATCCTGCTTATCCCATTTTTTATTTTATTATCATTTCTCGGACACAGTCAGCAGTATCAGCAATCTTTGGGTGTAAGGCTCGGAAGTACTTCTGCTCTGACTTTGAAAAATTTTGTTGCAGAAGAAGAAGCAATAGAATTGATGTTAAGTGGCAGGAAATCCGGAATGCAGTTGACGACTTTGTATGAATTTCACCATCCTCTTGAGTTTTCTTTTAACGAAAATTTTTATGTCTATTATGGAATTGGCGGGCATGTGGGTTTTGAAAAGTACGATGATTTGGATAAGACCCTTACAAATGTGGATCCGCCTGAATTTGTATATGACAATAAGCAATATTTTTTAATAGGAATTGATGGAATTGTAGGTATAGAATACAGGTGGTTGAGTGTTCCGATTACAATATCATTTGATTTGAAACCTTATTTTTCATTTATAGGTATGAGATATACAAACGCATTGTTTTGGGATGCCGGACTAAGTTTTAAATACATTTTTTAATTCTTCCTTATGCACCGCCTTTTTCCAACACTATTTTTCATATTATTATCTATAGCTGTATACTCACAGCAATACATGGATACCCATGACCCGAAAGAAATCAAATCATTACTTAATAAGAAAAACGATATTAATGGGTTTGGGAGCGTGGATGTTAAAATTACAGATATTCTTGGTGATCGAACCTTAATAGCAGGAGGCTATGGTACGGTTTTTATCAATCATTTTTTTATGTTTGGAGTAGCTGGGTATGGTCTTGTTACTAGCCCTGAGTTTGAAGGCGAGTTGCCGGATGGAACAGAAAAAATCCTTAACCTAACCGGTGGATATGCTGGTTTGGTTATCGGAGGAAAGGTTTTTTCTAAAGAAATTGTACATTTAAGTATTCCCATCATTTTAGGTGGAGGAGGTGTGCAGGTCAGTGATCAGAACTTTTTCCCTGACGACTTACGAGACACAGAATTTACAATCGAAAGGTCTACATTTTTTGTGGTTGAACCTGGAGCTGAATTGGAAATTAACCTTACTAATAATTTAAGGCTTGCTTTTGGTGCTACATATCGCTATGTCAAAGAAGTTCAACTCAGAAATCTTGAGGATGAAGATCTCATAAACTGGTCTGGAATGGTTTCATTAAAGTTTGGCAGATTTTAGAGTAATTTTTTAATAGTAACTTTAATTTCATGAATGCTAAAACCTGGTATAAGACCATCAATAATTTTGATTTCAGAGATCTCAACATGGTCTATAAACAAGAAGGACAAGGTCCCAATCTCTTGTGTATTCATGGTTTTCCTACTTCTTCATTTGATTTTGAACCAATATGGCAAAAATTAACTGCTCAGTTTAATACAATAGCGCCAGATTTAATAGGACTGGGAAAATCAAGCAAACCTAACCTAAAACTAACAGTCCGTTTACAAGCTGATTTTATTGAGGCATTATTGGATAGACTAAATGTAGAAAAACACATATTCTGGCTCATGATTTGGGAGATACCATTGCTCAGGAGCTGTTGGCCAGACAGCTAGAGACTCGAAATACTTTCGAAATACAATCATGTACTTTTATGAATGGTGGTATATTTCCTGAAACTCATAGGCCGCGGTTTATTCAACGTTTACTAATTTCCCCTTTAGGTCCTTTGATTGCAAGACTCTCTTCTAAAAGAACATATGTGAAAAATATGAATTCGATTTTTGGAAAGAAATATCCACCCGAGCAGGGATTTCTTGATGATTCATGGGATTTGATCACTGAAAATGGAGGTAAACTCATGTTGCCTAAGCTTATTAGATATATGAAGGAGAGAGAGGAAAACAGAGATAGATGGGTGGGAGCAATTAAAAGAAGTAATGTTCCGGTTTCATTGATTGATGGTCTTGAAGATCCGATTTCCGGAGGTCATATGATTGCCAGGTTTAAGGAATTATTTCCGGAATTTCCGGTATTTGAAATCCCGGAGGCTGGCCACTACCCTCATATAGAATGTCCGGATATTGTATTTAAAAACTTTACAAGTTTTCTTAAGTTAGAATATTGAATAGACCAGAATATTTAACAAATAAAAACCATTCCAATTCATGTACACAAGAGACAGTAGCACATTACTTGCAAGACCCTTTTCATAATCGCCCCTCTGATACACCTATGTCTGCTCTTTGTAGAACAATAGAAATCAATATTCTTGAATTAATTGAAGAAAATGAAAAACCAGAACCTCTTACCTCGGATGATGAGGGAGTATTGATGTGATTTGATGTAGAGCACTAAATTATTTTTTCTCCTCGGTACAAATGAGGGACGTTGCTTGAATTTCTGAAAGCAATCAGGTA
>CAYTFO010000158.1:0-8128 GCA_964437135.1 uncultured Roseivirgaceae bacterium
TAAATTTCTATAATTTCCACCTCAGCAACGTCAAAAGTAATTTTACAGTACTCTTATGATCTATTGGAGTATAATGTCTCCATCAATATTGAGCTCACGATGAAGTTTTCTAGCCACATCGATGGTTATATCCCTCCTACCATTAAGGTATTCACTAACCCGGGTTTTGGGCACTTTAAGTTTTTCTGCTAAGTCAGTTTGTTTCAATCCCTTTTCATACATTCTCAGCTTTATTACTTCAATAAGTGCAGGAGTTTCGATTCTGTAGTGATTATCTTCATAGTCGGCTACTAAATCAGAAAGGCGATCTAACATTACAAACTCTGGATTATCATAAGTGTGATTTTCTCCCACTTTCAAGAGTAAGTCATCTATTTTTTTAATCGCTTCATTATATTCTCTTACATTATTAATAGTCATCATTTTAAACCTCCTTTGCTTTTATCTTATCATAATCAGAATGGGTACCTATCCATCTTACATAAACCTTCTGAGAAATATAAATAACAATAGCAACAAGTCTGAAATCATTTCCTTTGATATTGAATACAACTCTATTGTTTCCAACATAATCTGCATTTGAAAAATCTAACTTTAAATGATTTAGATTTATCCACTTAGCTTTATTTACCTTATGATACCATTCTTCTAATGCTATCTTATTTGTTGAATGCTTCTCGTAAAACTCGATGAGTCTTTTTCGACTTACGATCCTCATTGTAACAAAGTTACATTAATTGTAATTAATTCGAAATTATTTATATTCTTACTATTGATTGTTGCCATTAAGAATATGAAGTTTTTGCTAAACATTTTTAAATTCTTCTCAAAAAATAAATTTAATATATTTATATATAACGTATAGTTAAATAATTCATAAATTTTAAATACCCAAATAACTAATAAGAAATAAATTGAATTTCAATTATTGATAACCTGATCCAGGAAGTAAAAGCACTGGATTGATTTACTTCTTTATTCTACACATAAAAGTGGTGGGGTGATTTTATATATATCCGCTTTTAGAATAATACTTATCAGACTGAAGCTTTGGCAAATGTTTAGTAGCCATGGCTAAACTCTTTTTGCACAAATAAGATTCTGAGTATTCAGCTTTCTTCAATATTAATAACCAGCTATAGACCTATTCACGAAATAATACCGATTAACTACTCTCAGTTCTTTGTCAAATATCTTGATTCTGGCTTTCTACTATGTGATAATTATCAAAACGCCCTGTGATAGGAATCATGAAGTATAAATGTAACATAAGTTACTATTGGGTTCAGATTTTTTCATATACCCAAACAAGACAAAAGCAAAATCATATGAAATCAATAATCAAAACCCACCTGTTAGCTCCAATTCTTTTCCTTCTGGTGGTTTCATACTCGTGTACGTACGATGAAATTCTGCCTCCTCAGGTTGAACTTCCGGAAGATACAATTAGCTATGAACTGGATATTCAACCTTTTTTTGATGCTAAATGTGTAAGCTGCCACTCCGGAACCGTACCTCCAAATCTGGAAGCATCGGTTTCTTATGAAAATTTGATTGAGGACAACTGGGTGGATACAGCAGCACCTGCTGACAGTCCGCTTTATCTTTCTATAGATATAGGTGGAAGTATGGAAACATATGCAAACGCAACCGATAGAGCCCTTGTTCTCAAATGGATTGAGCAGGGCGCAAATAATAACTAACCTAAATATTAACTGAAATGAATAAAATCAATCAATCCTTATTTATCATCTTCTGGTTGATACTTGGGATAACAGTTCAAGCACAGGAAGAGGATACTGAATCAAAACCCAGGCCGGTCAGAGCGATGTTTGGTTGTGCCTATTTAATCGATAACCAGTCTGTTGAAGTTAACAGCAAAGGTTCATTGGAATGGGTCATGCAACACCGATTTGGAACGATCTCGAATGGTATTTCAGATTTCTTTGGATTATATGGAATATCGAATATAAGAATGGGATTTTCTTATGTTCCAATCGAAAAACTCTCAATTGGATACGGGTTTTCACAGTTGAATATGTATCAGGATTTTAGCTTAAAATATGCAATCCTTCAACAAACAAGAAGTGGTTCAATGCCTTTAAGCGTCACATATTATGGAAATATGGCCATTGATGCAAGGGCAAAGGAGGATATCACCTATTATGCAAACCCAACTGATCGTTTTTCATACTTTAACCAATTGATCATAGCCAGAAAGTTTTCCTCTAAATTTTCTGTTCAGGTAGCACCTTCATTTACTCATTTCAATGCAGTTCCTGCTGAAGAACAGGATGGTGAAGTTGTTGCTCTACGAAACCATGATCATTTTGCGATTGGAATTGGAGCAAGATATAAAGTAACTTCTCAGGGTTCAATTATTGTTGATTACAATCAGCCTCTAACAGATCACCCTACAAATGATCCTAAACCAAATATTTCTTTTGGATATGAGATCATTACAAGCACACACGCATTCCAGTTGTTCTTTGGTAATTACTTCGGAATAATTCCACAAGAGAACAATTTCAACAATCAGAATTCTGATTTTATAATTGGTTTTAACATCACAAGATTATGGTCACTATGAAAAATATAAAAAGCATATCACAGATGAATGACATGAAAAGCTTGCTTCTCCTCATCAGCTTTTTGTTATTTGGATTCACTGCCCTGCATGCTCAGGATGATGAAGGTGACAAAAGGCCAGTTCGTGACCCTTTTGGTAGTTCTTTACTGATTGATAATCAAACGATTATAGTGCCCAGCGCCGGAACATTTCAATATGATATCCAGCATAGATTTGGAGCAGTAGAAAATGGAATGTCCGATTTATTAGGCATTTATGCTCCCGGATCAAATATCAGAATGGCAGTTCAATACACTATCATCGAAAATTTATCACTGGGAGTGGGATTTACAAAACTCAACAAGTTTGTTGACTTTAGCTTAAAGTACACTTTCTTCAAACAAACAAGAGACTGGAGTACACCTGTAACCCTGACATACTATGGTAATATGGCAATAGATAACAGGGAAGAAGAAGTATTTGAAGGAAGTCAAAACATATTTGTAAATAGACTTTCTTCTTATAACTCTTTTATTGTAGGAAGTAAAATTACAAATAAACTGTCTTTACAAGTCACACCCAGCTTCACCTATTTCAACAGAGTTGATTATGGTATGAATAATTATATGGTGGGTGTAGGTGTAGGAGCCCGATACAGAGTTGGTTCAACATCTTCCGTTATCGTTGAATATACTCAGCAACTGACTCCACATGACGAGGTAGTTGACGTAATGCCCGGCTTAGGCATTGGCTGGGAATTTGTAACCAGCGCTCACGCTTTCCATGTTTTTGTATCAACATTTAACGGTATTCTACCTCAATACAACATGGTTTGGAATGAAAATCAGTTCGATACAACTGGTATAAGAGTTGGATTTAATATGACCAGACTTTGGAATTTCTAAATAACTGAAGCTATGAAAGAGAAATCAAGAAGAAATTTTCTTAAAAAAGGATCCACCTTCGGCTTAATTGCAGCAGCGACAGGTGTAGCAGCGATTGCCGGTGGTCAATCACCAACTGATAATGGTGGTGATAAAAAAGGATCTGGTAAAAAAATCAAGGTTTTGACCACTGAAGGCAAGGTTATTGAAATAGAAGATCCTAATACAGATTGTGCTATTCAGCCCTGCACTCCTCCGCAAGGAGAAGCAGCTCGTCAGGGAATACCGGGAAGATCTTTTGTAATGGTCATAGATCTTTCAAGATGTAAAAATGCAAGAAAATGTATAGAGGCATGCCAACATGGACATGATCTTCTTCCGGATCAGGAATTTATGAATGTTCACTTAATGAAGGATAATCCGGATAGTGAACCATATTGGTTTCCAAAAAACTGCTATCACTGTGACAATCCACCTTGCGTAAAGGTATGTCCCGTTGGAGCAACTTTCAAAAGACAGGATAACCTGGTTTTGGTGGACGTTGACCAATGTATTGGGTGTAAATTCTGTATGGTTGCCTGTCCATATTCTGCCCGTATCTTCCAATGGACAGAACCCGGTGAAACATCCGTTAGAAAAGAAGACTATTCACCTGAAACAAGCGTACCTGCACAAATAGGTACTGTAAGTAAATGTGATTTTTGTGCCGACAGATCCCGGGAAGGAAAACTTCCTTACTGCGCAACAGGCTGCCCAATGGGAGCTATTTACTTTGGTGACAAAAACGAAGATGCAATTAGCAATGGCACAGAGACTGTTCGATTTACACAGCTAATCAAAGAAAGAATGGGTTACAGGTATTTGGAAGAGTTAGGTACAGAACCTAATGTTTATTATCTGCCACCTGTAGATAGAATGTTTGATTACAAAGACGGTCTGGGAGAGGCTTCGGACGAACAAAGAGAGATCTACGAAAGAATTATTTCTGGAGAAAACACTAAAAAAGACTAAGCCATGGACATTGCACAAAAAAACTTAATACAGGAATTTGCACCAAGTCTTGAAAAACCTTCAGTAAAATGGTATTTATGGGTAGGATTTCTTTCTATCCTCGTAATTTGGGGAACCTACGCTTTGATCCTACAAATAATTGAAGGACAGGTAATTACAGGAATGAGAGATAATGCTGTCTGGGGTATTTATACTGCAAACTTCATATTTTTCATGGGCCTTACGTATGCGGGCGCTTTATTGTCCTGTGTTTTTCAATTACTAAGAATCGAATGGGGAAAACCCATTACCCGAATGGCTGAGATTCTAACGGTTTCAGCTTTAATTGTGGGCGCTCCTTATATTCTTTTCTGTCTGGGAAGACTGGATAGAATATACTTCCTGTTCACTCAGGGAAGAATCCAGTCACCTATTACCTGGGATGTAATTGCTATCATTACCGACATGGTATTCTGTCTGGCATTCCTTTATTTCACTCATATTAGGGATTTTGCCAAATTGAGAGATTATCCTGATCTTAAAGTTGCGCCATGGCGTAAGAAGCTTTATAGAATTCTCTCATTGAATTATAAGGGAACTGAAAAGCAAAAAAAATTATTACATCAGGCACATGATATTATGGCTGCGATCATAATACCTACTGCAATCATTGCCTATTCACTCCTTTCATGGCTGTTTGGTATGAGTTTACGTCCGGGGTGGAAAAGCACAATTTTCGGACCTTATTTTGTTGTTACAGCTCTTTATTCAGGACTGGCATTGTTGATAGTAGTCATGTGGATTTACAGGAAATATTGGAATCTTGGAGAATACATAACTAAAAAGCATTTTGCTAATATGGGGTTCCTCTTATTGATTACAGGTTTATTTTATGGATATTTTACCTTCAGTGAATACATAACAGAATGGTACAATTTGACGAAACCATATGGCAAATTATATGAAAAACTGATTTCCTTAGACTATTATGGTTGGTTTTCTATCACTCATGTAGTATTTGCGATGGTGATTCCAATTTTTATTCTGGGAGTACCAAAGCTTCGAAGCATTTCAAGCATAACGATTGTTTCCATTTTAGTAGTTATTGCACTCTGGATAAAAAGGTATTTGATCGTTGTACCCGTATTAGAAACTCCATTTATTCCTATTGATGATATTCGACCAGAGTATATGCAATATTCTGTATCATGGGTTGAATTTGCTCTCACAATAGCCGGAATTGCATTGATGATTTTAATTTTTACAATTGCATCAAAAATTGCCCCTATCATTCCGGTTTCCGAGATGGAAGATAAAGATGAAGCGAAAGTTGAAATCACTTTTAAAACTAAGGAAGCATGAAAAATATAATCTATCGCAATCACAGTCTTGCAGGAAGTTTTACATACATCCTTGCAGTTTTGTGTCTGATGTTTGTTGGTCTAAATGACCTTACTGCACAGAAGAAAGAAAGGACACGGCTTAAAGCATATTATGAAAAGCTTGCTTCCGGACAAAAAAAGTTTTCCGTATCAGTTACTGCCGGAAGAGGAAAAGACATGGCTGGTGTACCCTATGCTGAAATTTTAATGAAGAATGTTACTTCTGATAGTACAATTCTTTTAGCAACTTTAGAAACAGATGAATCTGGTAAAAGTATATTATACGTGGATGAAAGATTTGTATTCCAAAAAAATGAGGAAGGGTTCAATCTGGTAGTTTTTGAATATACAGGAAACGACTCACTCAGAGGTTCAGATAGAGACATCGAATTCCAGGAATTATTTCTACGCATTACACCTGAGATTATTGATTCTATTAAAACTCTTAATGTTTATACTTATAAAACGTTAGAAGAAGAAGTTCCTGTTCCGGAATTGAAGCTTAAAATTGGTGTCAAAAGACTGTACAGTACCCTCTTCCTGGATGATGTGGAAACTGATGAAGATGGGATGGCATCATTTAATTTTCCTGATGATATTCCCGGAGATTCGGAAGGAAATATTATATTAACAGTAAAATTGCAGGACAATGATGAGTTTGGTACGGTTACTGCAACTAGTGAAGTAGATTGGGGAGTACCCGTGAATATTAACACAACAGCGTCCGAAAGATCATTATATGGGGATTCTGCTCCATTATGGATGATTATAGCAGTTGGAGTAATTTTAGGAGGAGCCTGGATACATTTTTTATGGGCCGCAGTTAGTGTTTGGAGACTAAAAAATAATGCGTAGAATAATTTTTAAATCAATAAATTGAATTCATATGAAAAAGTTCATGTCTTATGTAATGTACAGCACATTAGCAATTTTTGTTTTTTCAATGATAGTTGCTTTCTCAAATGCCTATCAGGATCCATGGGAAGTACCCGCTGAGTACAAAAACATGGAAAATAAATATGCTGGTGAAGATTTAGATAATATAGGTAAAGATCTTTATATGCAACATTGTAGATCATGCCACGGAAAAGAAGGATATGGTGATGGTTCCAAATCAGGTGAATTGGAAACTGTAATGAGAGACTTTTCCACAGAAGAAGTTCAAAGCCAGACTGATGGTGAGCTTTACTATAAATCCTTTATAGGAAGAGATGAAATGCCCAATTACGAAAAGAAAATTTCAGACGAAGAAGACAGATGGATGGTTATCAACTTTATCCGTTCACTTGAAGAGTAATTTTCTAACGTAAAACCACTGTATATCAATGATAATTAATCCGGTATTCATGAGAATACCGGATTTTTTTATATATTAGAATGCATATCTATCTGATTATCATAAATATACAATGTTTACTTAGTTGTATATTAGCTTTGATATTTAGCATTTTTGAAAGTGATTCACATCATATTTACTTCACCTCAAATATTGAATATTGCCACAAAAATTCAGTTTCTTGCAATAGATCTTAATTATGAAAATTATAAAATTTCTTTTTTCCGGAGTCTTCATGGGTATCTTAATGATCATTTTTTGTGTAGCAATAGGTTATGCTACATTTATTGAAAATGACTATGATGCAAATACAGCCCGTTTACTAATCTATAACAGCCGGTGGTTTGAGATTTTATTATTCGTAATGGTTCTCAATTTTGCAGGAATGATCTTCACCAAAAAGCTTTACAGGTTAGATAAGTTAAATATAATGATGATTCACATTGCACTGATTGTCATCATAGTTGGTGCCGGCATTACAAGATATTTTGGATACGAGGGTATCCTACATTTAAGAAATGGAGATGTTGCCAACACCTTTACATCAACTGATACCTATTTAAGTATAAGAGCCTCAGAACATGAGATTCTTCGGGAAAAGATTCTATTATCCAACAGAAATGAAAACCTTCATTCCTCTTCTTTTAGCATTGATGATAGGAATTTTGATGTTGCAATTAAAAAGTACTACCCACAGGCAACGCAAAAAGTTGTGGAATCTAAAAATGGTAGCTACATAATTAATCTATTGTTAAGTCACAACAGTGAAAGTCATCCAATACTTCTGAAAATGGGTGAATCAACCAATATTCATGAACTTGGAGTTAGCTTCGGAGACACTACTCAATTGAAACACGTCCATATACTTAAAAGTGACACAGGATTAGTAGTGAGAATTCCTCTTGATTCTTCCATGATCTCCGCAAACCGTACACATAGCAATTTTGTGCCTTTTAAACCACTTGCA
>CAYTFO010000158.1:8138-9113 GCA_964437135.1 uncultured Roseivirgaceae bacterium
ATAGATTTTCCGGATTTACACTTATGCTCATGGAGCAATACAAGAATGGCGAAATTCAAGTAGTTCCTACAGAAGTAATGGCGCAGGATAATAAAGAAATAGCAATTATCGAAATAAATGATTCTAAACAAACAATTGAAATTGATAGATTAAACAAACTTGAAGTAGATGGCCAAAAACTTGAATTTTACCTGGGCAAACTGAACTATAGACTCCCCTTTTCTTTACATCTAACAAAATTTATAATTGACAGATATCCTGGTTCCAATAGCCCTTCATCCTTCAAAAGTGATATTATTCTTATAGACAATGCTGAAAACATAAGAGAACCCTATGAGATCTATATGAATAATATTCTTTCTTACAAAGAGTATCGATTTTATCAGTCTTCTTATGACCCTGATGAACAGGGAACTATACTGTCTGTCAATCAGGATTACTGGGGCACTAGAGTTACATATGTAGGGTATTTCCTATTGTTTCTGACACTTATAATTAGTTTTTTCACTAAAAAAACAAGGTTCTCCAGGTTAATAAAACATTTCAATGAAGTCAGGCGACAAAGAGAAGCATTGCAGGCTGGTATGATAATAATCTTAACCTCACTTGCAATTAATTTTAGCATGGCTCAGGTTAGCAAAACTGGAAATGTGATTGGTAAAGATCATGCTGCTTCGTTTGGAAAACTTCAGGTACAAAGTCCTGCCGGAAGAATGATGCCAGTCAATACATTGTCATCCGAAACATTGGTAAAGATTTATAAAAAAGATTCCTATGAAGGATTATCCTCTGACCAGGTACTGCTTGAAATTATTCACTATCCTGAAAAATGGATAAAAATGCCTCTTATTAAGATAAGTGATGAACAAATAAACAAAATATTATCAATAGAGGGGGAATATGGACAATACACGGGCCTCTCCCAGGTGCGGCTGGGCCCAACGGGCCGGATCGAACGGCGGTTCTGGAGCGGAC
>CAYTFO010000159.1:0-9084 GCA_964437135.1 uncultured Roseivirgaceae bacterium
TGGTGGGCAATGCATATCATGTGGAAATTGTTCAACCTATTGCGAAATGGGTATTGATGTAAGATGGTATGCACAAAGAGGTCAAAACATAGTAAGGTCATCTTGTGTCGGATGTGGTGTTTGTTCTGCTGTATGTCCAAGAGGTGTTCTAAATCTCGAAAATAAAAATGAAGATGGAAGATTTGGTAAAGCAGAGTTAATTGGCCACGAATCTGTAAAAGTTGTTTCCTAAATTGCATCATGAAGATATTAACAATCATTATATTCATACTTCACTCACCTTTTCAATCCCTGGATGAACTTTTAGATAAAGGCTACGAATATTATCAATCAGAAAATTTCAATGAAGCAATTGAAACATTCAATAAAGCCTTAAAAATCGATCCTGAAAATCCGGAAACTTATTTGCTCAGGGCTTTGAGCTATTACGGTCTTCAGGAAGTTGAAAAATCTGTTTTGGATCTGGAGAAAGCAATTGAACTGGATGAGACTTATATTTCAGCCTACAGTGAACTTGGTTATATATATCTTGTTGGACAGGCACCGAAAAAAGCAATTGAAGCTTATAACAAGGCTATAGAATTAGACCCTGAATCGGGAGAGCTGTATGTAAACAGAGGGACAGCAAAGTGTATGCTGAATGATTCTGATGGTGCCGAGGCTGACTGGAAAAAAGCTCAGGAATTAGGAGTGCAATATTCAGAATACATGACCTGTAATTAATGGGGTCTTACTTTCTGGATAATCATCTTTACTGCTTTCTTGCTTCAAGTAAATATTATGGTTTAACGATTACTGCAACCCTACAGCTAAAGAACGGAAAATCATAAATTTCACAAATATTCAGATGAATGACTGCCAAAATTGACCGGCTGTTCATACTGGAGTTGGTAAAAAAGAATAATTTCAGTGAAGATTAAATCTTAAATATTTGAAACGGAGTAGCTCCTTTTGATTAAAATTTGATGCTGGTTATACCTAAGCCAACCTTACAGATATTCTAATTGTTATAAAAGATAAAATAGCGAGTAATTTCTTACATGGAATCACTCAAATACCAATTGATTTTCGCGAAGCTAAGACTATAGAACAAGTTGAAGCATAATTTTCATAGTCAGTGATTAGGTTTATGGGGGTTACA
Organism: uncultured Roseivirgaceae bacterium; assembly: GCA_964437135.1. Taxonomy (GTDB): domain Bacteria; phylum Bacteroidota; class Bacteroidia; order Cytophagales; family Cyclobacteriaceae; genus CAYTFO01. Next base: position 1,142 of record CAYTFO010000159.1, read on the forward strand.
ATTGTGACCCCTTTTTTTCTACATTCAAATTTTTCAATACAGGATAGATGAAAGCTAATTGACTTCTTTTCTTGCTTATTTTCTCAATCGGTTGTACTTTGTAATTCCTTTTACAATGGAATATAGACTAAAAAAACAACTGAGCATTCTTGTCCAACTTGCAAAAGTTGACAATGTATTTACGGATTCTGAAAAAGCCACAATTTTAAGAATCGGGAAAGGTTATGGTATTGAGGAAAGTGAAATCCGATTACTTTTCGAAGATCATGAAATCAGTGATAGTCTTGTACCTATGACCATGTTCCAAAAATCAAATTTTCTCCTGGACATGGTTCTTGTGCTTCTGGCTGATAAAGAAATACATGAAAAGGAGCAGTCATTTGCCATTCAAATTGCTAAAAAACTAGGATTCAAGGAGAAAATCATAGAATTCTTAATTGAATATAGCTCCAGAGACCGGGATGTTCTTATTGAAATGATGATCCCCTACCTGATCGATTCAAAAACAGAAATATGAAAAGAGTTTATATTACTATTGGTATTTTTTTATCAGTAGGAATTTTTCTGGCAATTCTTTTTAGACAACCTGATTTAAAAATTGACTATTTAACCCAAAAATATACGGATACAGATTCAAGATTTTTGGAGATAGATAAAACCAAAGTTCATTATAAAATTGAGGGTTCCGGCCCTAATCTTGTTCTCATTCACGGAACAGCTTCTTCATTGCATACATGGGATGAATGGACCGAAAACCTAAAACAAGATTTCCGGGTAGTCAGACTGGATTTACCGGCATTTGGAATAACAGGTCCTCATCCGGACAGGCAATACACGATAGATTTTTACACCAATTTTCTAAACTCCTTTCTGGAAGAACTAAAAATTGACAGTTGCTCTATTGCTGGTAATTCTCTGGGTGGTCTTATAGCATGGAAATACGCAGTTGATTACCCTCAAAAAGTAGATAAATTGATTTTGATTGATGCTGCAGGAGTACCTAAAGACAAAGTTCCAACAGTTTTTAAGATTGCCAGAAACCCACTATCCTCATTTCTTTTGAAAATATATACTCCCAGATCTTTTATAGAAAAAAACATTAAAGAAGTCTATCATCAAGATGAGCTGGTTACCAGTGGTCTCATTGAACGTTATTTTGAACTCAGTCTAAGACCCGGAAACAGACAGGCATTTATTGATAGAGCCAGGTTGACGCAAAGTTTTGATACTTCACAGCTAAGACAAATTGAATGTCCAACATTAATTCAATGGGGTAGCTATGACGAATGGATCCCTTTGGAAGATGGATTTCATTTTAATCAATTGATACCAAACTCATCATTGGTCATGTACGAAGCAGGTCATGTTCCAATGGAAGAAATGCCTGAAGCAACCGCTATGGATGCTAAAGATTTTCTATTGCAATATGATCAGGAGTGACCACGAACTACAATTCGCATTATTTTCAGATTTAAGACAATAAACCTGTATACCTGCCATAACCAGAACTTTCTCCAAAATCTGGTAGAGGATGCAGGGACCGTTGTGAAACTTGGATCAGAGTAAGGTTTTATTTTAGATTCTTTCATTTTATTCAGGAATTAACCACCAGAAAGGTCTGGCTTTTGCTTTATATAAAAACAGGTGATGTAATAATAATTTTATCCAATGTCCGGCAAGTCCGGCTTCACCAACTGTGTACTTCAAATCTCTACCCCACCTTGGGTATTTCTTCCAGTTTTGAACAATAGGAAATACAGTCATAGTTGCGGCCATTCCTGACTTCATTCCAAATCCGGCAGAAACAACACAGGCTGCTCCCATTTTTGCCATTGAAGCTTTATGTTTATGTTCTGTTGATTGGTTTTTGATGCTCTCTGATATATTTAATGCTACTATTTTCCCAATTACTCCCGAAGGCATTCCAGTCCTTGGGGGAGTTGGGGAGATTACTGTACCATTCTTACTTTTCATCGGTTTTGAAATAGCATGCGGAGGAGCAAACGCTATTCCAGCAGCATATAAATTATCAAATTCAGGGTTTTGATAAATATTAGGCCAGTCTTCAGCTTCCCAGTCCTCATAAGATGTTTTTCCATAAACCGCATCAACTTTCATAAATCCATTTGGAGCAAATATTTTATCAGTAATGTCGGAATTATCCAGTCCATATGCTTTGAGTCCTACTCCTGAAAATGAAGGGATTAACATTGAAAAATCATACTTCAACTCTTTAAATTCACCATCCAAAGTCTCATACGTAATTGTATCTTTTGTTATTTTCTTAACACCCGCTCTTTTAATCCAATGAATGTTATTTTCTGCAAGAATTGATTCAGCAAATACAGTTGTAGAAGTGATATACCCATTTCTCATGACATAGGCTCCACCCATACCAAAATCACCCACTTCATATTCATTCGTTAGCCAAACAAGGTTTGCTTTTTCCTGAAGATTACGCTTTTTAATTTCATATGCTATGTTAAGTATGTATTCAAATGCAGCTCCCTGGCAGGTAGCAGCCGCATGACCTGTACCAATGACAATGGTCTGCTCCTCTCCTTTCTCAAGTTTTTCAAATACATTTTGCAAGTTTTCCCAAGTATGTTCTGCATGTTGATATGTACAAACTGAATTGCAATTCCCTTCGGAAGGTTCCAGTCCCTCAGTAGCAGAAAAGTTTAGCTTAGGACCCGTTGCATTTATTAAAAAATCATATTCTATATGTGCTACTTCCCCGGTTTTTTCTTTGCCTGTGTACTCAATGGATACAGAGGGGCTTTTGGACTCTTCAGTTCCTTCAGGAAAAAGCGCTAAAGCTTTTGCCTGATGAAATGAGATGTTTTTTCTTTTATATACCGGAGCAAGTTCAAATGTTACCTGTTTAGAGTTCATCCTGCCTATTCCCACCCAGATATTTGAAGGTATCCATTGATACCGACTATTTGGACTTACAACGATGACCTCATGCTCTTTTGAAAGCTTTCTTCTTAATGTTAATGCTGCGGTGTGACCGGAAACACCTGCTCCAAGAACTACAACTTTTGACATATTATTAGACTTTAATTTTCAAATATGATCATTTATTCATATGTAGTTTATGACACATACATTCTGATAAAAATGATTATTATCACTTTTTTTATCTGAACCTAAAAGCAAGATTATTTCCTAAGAAACCGACATTCTATAGCATTTGTCACTTTTATGACGTTTTATCTAACATTGACCTGTTAGCTTTGCGTTTTTCTAAAAATAATTGGAGTTTAAAATAAACGTAATAATTCCCGCATTAAATGAAGAAAATGCGGTAGGTAAAGTAATTGCCGAAATACCCAATCACTTAGTTGAGGAAATTATAGTAATTGATAATGGGTCGAAAGACAGCACATTTGATGTTGCAAGAAAAGCGGGAGCAACTGCTTTATTAGAACCTGTAAGTGGTTATGGTAGAGCGTGTTTGAAGGGTATGGAATATATAAGTAAAAAGGAATCAAAACCTGATATTATTGTTTTCCTTGATGGTGATTATAGTGATTATCCCTCTCAAATGGATTTATTAATAGATCCTATTGTTAAAGGAAAAGCCGAATTTGTGATCGGTTCCAGAGCCCTGGGAATAAAAGAAAAAGGTTCTATGACGCCTCAACAAATATTCGGGAATTGGTTGGCTTCTTTTCTTATGAAACTCCTGTACGGCATTAACTATACAGACCTGGGGCCTTTTCGAGCTATTAAGTATGCAAGTCTGCTTCAATTGGATATGAAGGATAAAAACTATGGGTGGACGGTTGAAATGCAAATTAAAGCAGCCAGAAAGAAACTGAAAATCATGGAGGTTCCAATAGACTACAGAAAAAGAATAGGCGTTTCAAAAGTTTCAGGTACATTGAAAGGTACAATCTTGGCAGGGTATAAAATAATTCTTACAATCTTTCGATATTTGTAATTATATGGTTTGGGTGATAATCTTTTTGTATTCTTTTTCACTGCTACTGATCACAGTATTCAGTTTGGGACAGCTCAACCTTACATTCCATTATCTTAAAAAGAACTCTGAAAAAAAGGATTTCAATACCCTGGAAAAACTGCCAAAAGTTACGATACAATTACCTGTCTTCAATGAAAAATATGTAGTAGAACGCCTCATAAAATCAGTGATAGAACTTGATTATCCACGAGAATTACTTGAAATACAAGTACTTGATGACTCCACAGACGAGACCATAAGTATTATTGATCAGGTAGTTGAAAAATACATGTCTGAAGGTCATAATATCAAAACACTAAGAAGAAAGAATCGATTAGGCTTTAAAGCTGGGGCATTACAATATGGGCTTGAAAATGCTGAAGGTGATTTTATCGCCATTTTTGATGCTGACTTCCTTCCAAAATCTGATTTTCTATTGAAGACCATCCCATTTTTTTCAAACGAAAAAGTAGGGCTAATCCAAACCAGATGGGAGCATCTGAATAAAGATTACAGTTTGTTAACCAAAATGCAGGCGTTTGGACTGGATGCGCACTTTTCGATAGAACAATCAGGAAGAAATAAAGCCGGTAGTTTTATTAATTTCAATGGTACTGCTGGTGTTTGGAGAAAAACATGTATTTCCGATGCTGGTGGCTGGCAATTTGATACTTTAACTGAAGATTTAGACTTAAGCTACAGAGCTCAATTAAAAGGATGGGAATTTAAATACTTACAGGAAATCGGTTCTCCGGCAGAATTACCGGTTGTTGTCCCAGCAATTAAATCTCAACAATATAGGTGGAACAAAGGTGCAGCAGAAACTGCCAGGAAAATATTGGGAGATGTTATTAAATCTGATATTTCAGGTAAAAACAAAATAAGAGCGGTTCTGCATTTATTAAATTCAACAGTCTTTGTTTTCCTGATGATCGCTGCTGTTTTGTCTATTCCGATGTTATATCTTAAAGATTCTAATCCAGCTCTTAGCTTGATTTTTGACCTTGGAAGTGTATTCATAATTGGTTTCATTGCGATAGCCATTTTTTATTGGTATTCAAGTAAATCTGTAGCACCTAAATCTACTTTCAGATATTACATTTTAAATTTTCCTTTATTCCTTTCTTTCTCAATGGGAATGGCTCTTCATAATTCAATTGCAATTATTGAAGGCTTTATAGGTAGAAAAACCCCATTTATTAGAACACCAAAGTTCAACGTAATAAATGCTAAAGATAAATGGCAGGGAAATATTTACTTAAAATCTAACCTTACCCCTATTACCATAATCGAGGGTCTTCTTTGTATTTATTTTTTATTCGGAATAGGATTGGGATTCTTTCTACAAGATTATGGACTCGTACTTTTTCATTTTATGCTCGCTTTTGGGTTTGGACTGGTATTTTATCAATCATTAAAATCTGTAAAGCATGCCATCTGAAAATAGATGGTCATTTTTTTCAATGATTTTCATCTATTTCTCTGCATGTTTTTTTTGCGGAAATATTCTCATAAGATCACAGTCTGTTTCTCTTTTGGTTAGTTTTTCTGCATTTTTTTTGACATACCTGGGGATTGTAAGATTAAAAGACCTTAATCTCAACATTATTATTGGATTGGGAATTGCTTCCCGACTTGCATTGTTTTTCACTCTTCCTTCTCTTTCAGATGATTTCTACAGATTTTACTGGGACGGAATTCTTTCTAATCATAACATTAACCCTTTTTCCTTCACACCCAGTGAAATTGAAAACATAAACCTTGATTTCATTCCAAAAGGTTTATTTGAACTACTCAATTCACCTGATTATTACTCGGTTTACCCACCTACTAATCAACTGATATTTCGGATAGCTTCATTAGTAAGTGACAGCCAGCTAGGCTTTGTAAATTCTATAAGATCCTTAATTATTATAGCTGAAATTTCTTCTGTTTATTTCTTAATGCGGCTTAAACTTCCGTTATATTACATTACTCTGCTTTTTTTAAGTCCACTGGTAATACTGGAGGGTGTTGGAAACATACATTTTGAACCAATTTTACTTTCTCTATTAATTGGATCAATTTTTCTTCTGAAATCAAATAAAAGAATCTCTTCAGGAATTGCATTAGGATTTGCAGCAGGATTAAAGTTGCTTCCTTTGATATTTATACCCTCAATTTTTTTAAAGAACCTTTCATTAAAGAACTCCTTAATATTGATAGGCATCTCGATTGCATTAATCTTTAGTTTTTTTCCTCTGATCATTGACAATAATTATCAAAGTGTATCTGATAGTCTCAGATTATATTTTCAAAAATTTGAATTTAATGCCAGCATATACTTTATCATAAGAAAAATAGGCTTTGCAGTGAAAGGCTACAATATAATTAATGATGCAGGACCATGGCTGGGTTTTATTTCATTCGTTTTGATACTTTCAATTTCAGCACTTACAGGGCTAAAAAAAATAAAACTGGTAGAAGCATGGTTGTGGATTTTAACAATTTATCTACTCCTCTCTACGACGGTTCATCCATGGTATATTATCCCATTACTTGGATTAGGGATTCTTTCAGGCTACATATTTCCGGTAATTTGGTCATTCTTCATTTTCCTCACTTACCTTGGATATACAAATGAAACTTATGAGCTAAACTTTCAAATCATTTTAGTGGAATACATTGTTGTTTATATATTTATTGGAATAGAGATTTATACAAATCATGTTAAGAAATATAGCTTATTACATACTAATCATAAGTCTGTCCTATAACATTGCCTGTGGTCAAATGACTTTTGAAGAAAAACTAGAGAGTCTATATAAAAAATCAGTCCCTTTGATAGGTGATACTGAATTAAAAGATATTTCAGACAATGAAGTATATATACTTGATACCCGAAGCAAAGAGGAGTTTGAAGTAAGTCATATTGAGGGAGCTCATTTTATTGATTATCAATCATTTGAAATGGAGGACATAAAATCAATCCCAAAAGATGCTACCGTTATTGTATACTGTTCAGTAGGTTATAGAAGTGAGAGAATTGGTGAAAAAATGCTTGAATCAGGATATGAAAACGTAAAGAACTTGTATGGGGGCATTTTCAATTGGAAAAATAATGGTCATCAAGTTGTTAATAATTTAGATTTACCAACTGATAGTGTCCATACTTACAATAAAAGATGGTCACAATGGTTGGAAAAAGGCATAAAAGTTTATGACTAAAGAATTATTGATAGTTTTCGTTAAAAATCTGATCCCTGGGACTGTAAAAACCAGGTTGGCCGAGGAAATTGGAATGGACCTTGCCATGGAAGTTTATAAAGAACTAGTATTAAATACTTCTGATGTTACCGATAAAGTCAAAGTAGATAAAGCTGTCTTCTACTCTGAGTATGTAGAAATGTATGACTTTTTTGATGACGAAAAATATCAAAAACATATACAACAGGGAAATGATCTTGGAACCAGAATGTTAAATGCATTCTATGATGGCGTGGAAGAAGGCTACGAAAAGGTAGTTTTAATAGGTTCAGATATTCCTGAAATATCCAAAAAAGTTATCGATGACGCTTTTAAAAAGTTAGATAAGGAAGACGTTGTGGTTGGACCAGCTGAAGATGGAGGATACTATCTTATCGGTATGAAGGATGTTCATCCTGCTTTATTTGAAAATAAAGAATATGGTCACAATAAAGTGTTAGAGGAACTTATTTCATCGATTAATGAAAGCGACTTATCCTTTGCCACTACTCAGAAACTTTTCGATCTGGACACCAAAGATGATATGAAAAAAGCCGGGGTTAAAATTGTTTATGAAGAAGATGACGATTCCGGCATTGACGATGAATTTGACTCTGACGAATTCCTTTAGTTCAGTTTATCGATATCCCTTATTAAAATTCTCCTCCTGTCAAAATTTATAATATTTTGTTCCCGCAATTCATTGAGAACTGTGGTAACAGTCTGACGAGAGGTCCCTGTAAGACTG
>CAYTFO010000160.1:0-2218 GCA_964437135.1 uncultured Roseivirgaceae bacterium
AAACTCAGCAATTGATAGAATATGTTTACTACATGCAGTCATAATATCATACGGCGGCATACCTATGTTATACATGGGGGACGAATTAGCATTTACAAATGATTATTCATTTTTAGATGATCCAGCTACAGCAAAAGATAATCGATGGATTCATCGTCCGGCAATGAATTGGGATATAGCTGGTAATAGATATAAAACTACAACAATAAAGTGTCAGGTTTTTCAAAGAATCCAAAACCTTATTGTTGTTAGGAAGGATAGGGAAGAGTTTTCAGATTTGAATAATACTTTTTTAGTAGAAACCTATAATCAACATGTTTTTGCCTATTTACGGGTTGCTGAAAATGTAAAAATATTGTGTGTTTACAATTTTAATGATAAGCCTGAGCCTCTTTACAAAAATATCGTAACTGATCAATTTGAAGAGGAGGTTAAAGATATTATCAAATCAGAACCTATCGATTTCATAACAGGCAACTACATGCTCAAACCATTCGAATACTTATGGATAACAGATCAGAGTTAAAAAAAAACTGGTGGAAAGAGAGTATAATTTACCAGATTTATCCCATAAGTTTTAATGATGGGAATAATGATGGTATTGGTGATATTCCGGGTATAATAGAAAAATTAGACTATATAAAGTCTTTAGGAGTGGATATTATTTGGTTATGTCCTGTATATCAATCACCAAATGATGATAACGGCTATGATATTTCAGATTATTATGAAATAATGCCTGAATTTGGTTCTATGGAAGACTTTGATAATCTTCTGTCGCTTGTTCACCAAAAAGGGATGAAACTTATTATGGATCTGGTGGTAAACCATACATCAGATGAACATAGCTGGTTTAAAGAATCAAGATTATCAAAGGATAACAATAAACGCAATTACTATATCTGGAGAGATCCTAAGGATGGAAAAGAACCCAATAACTGGCATTCATTTTTTGGAGGTAAAGCGTGGGAGTTTGATCAAAGTACAGGTCAGTACTATTTACACCTTTTTACCAAAAAACAACCTGACTTAAATTGGGAAAACCCTGAACTAAGAAATGAAATTTACAAGATGATGCATTTCTGGTTACAAAAAGGAATAGATGGGTTTAGAATGGATGTTATTTCTCTCATTTCAAAAAGAGACTTTATTGACGTCCCGGTTCAGGGATTTAATGAAACTATTCAAACTGTTTATGCGAATGGACCCAAAGTACATGAATATTTAAATGAAATGAACGAAAAGGTTTTGAAGCATTATGATATTCTTACAGTTGGTGAAGGTCCTGGAATTACATTATCAGAAGGTCCAAAATACGTAAATGAATCCCGGAATGAACTTAATATGATTTTTCATTTTGATCATATGTTTATCGATCATGGCCCTGGGGGTAAGTTTGATCCTGTCAGATATGATCTGATTCATTTTAAGGATGTTTTTTCACAGTGGGATCAGGTTTTGAAAGAAGAAGGGTGGTCTAGCATATTTTTAGGCAATCATGATTTCCCAAGGATAGTTTCGAGGTTTGGGAATGATGATGAATTTCATTCAGAATCAGCAAAAGCAATTGCACTTATTTTACTTACCCATAGAGGCACTACTTATATTTATCAGGGTGATGAAATAGGAATGACAAACGTTTCTTTTGACTCAATTAAAGAATACCGGGATGTTGAAACGCTGAACGCCTACCAAGAAGCTATGGAATCAGGAAGAGACGAGGATGATTTTTTAAAGGCGGTACATATTCAGGGCAGAGATAATGCAAGGACACCTGTGCAATGGAAAAATGAAATAAATGCTGGTTTTTCAACAGAACAACCCTGGATAAATGTGAATCCAAATTACACCAACATTAATGTTGAAATCCAGGAAAAAGACCCCGATTCAATTCTCAATTTTTACAGGAAGATGATTCAATATCGGAAAAACCATGATGCTTTGATCTATGGTGACTATAAAATTATAGACAAACTGAATCCTAGAGTGTTCGCGTATGAACGATCTCTCCACAATGATCAATATTTTATTATGATTAACTTTTCTGATGAAAAAACTCCTTTGATCCTCAAGGGAACAGGATTGTTTCGAAGAGAGCTTGTGAAAATAACCTCGTCCCCGGTTTCTAAATTTAGTTGTTCTGCTAAAATTTTACCAATAATTACTGCATTCGCATCTTTTTCTGTTAATTCAGAGCCCGAGATGATTTCAATATCCT
>CAYTFO010000160.1:2228-3081 GCA_964437135.1 uncultured Roseivirgaceae bacterium
ACTTGATCGGGAATATATTGATACTAATAAAGTAGAAATATCCAATTATAATTCTACCCCTGAAATAGAATCAGGCAACCTAATGTTAAAGCCATGGGAAGCACTAATATTTAAAAATTAATATCCCTTTTTTGTAAAAAAGTATTTCATTTGTCAGTGTAGATTGTAATTACATATACCAATACCCATAAACCTGTGAAAATATCAAACAAGGTAGTATATAATAACCTTGATAAGCTATTTGAGAAATCAGAAGAAATTCAGATAACAGATAATTCTAAATGGGTTATATTCAGTGACTTACATATGGGTGATGGGGGTAGTACCGATGATTTTAAAAGAAACTCACATCTTTTCACTTCAGCACTTCAAAAATATTATCTCAAGAAAGGTTATTCCTTGTTTTTAAATGGGGACGTTGAAGAACTTCAGCGATTCAAAATGAATAAAATCTACAATCAATGGTCAGATGTATATGATTTGTTTCAGAAGTTTTCAGACACAACCAGTTTGCTAAAAACTATTGGTAACCATGACCTTCAACTTGAGATTATGGACAATTACCCATGTGAATTTAATACCAGGGATGGATTTAAATTTATTTATGAAAACAATGATATATTTCTTTTTCATGGTCATCAGGCATCAAAAAAATATCAAAAGCACAATGAGTTAATAGGTTTCACTTTAAAATATTTTGCTAATCCACTTGGGATTAAAAGCTATTCAGTATCACATGATAGCAGAAAGCAATACAATATTGAGAAGAGAGTTTATCATTACTCAAGTTTCAATAAGCGGGTCTCAATAATCGGACACACTCACAGACCTCTTTTTGAATCACTGCATAAGG
>CAYTFO010000160.1:3091-9074 GCA_964437135.1 uncultured Roseivirgaceae bacterium
AGGTTAAAATTTTTTATTGAACAACTCTGTCGAGACTATTCGACGGGGTTAAAAGCAGGAGATCCGGAATTAAAACAAAGTATAAAAGCTTACAAGAAAGAGATGAAAGGCTACTACAAAAAAAATATTAATCATAATTATTTGAATTATGTTTACAATACAATTTTTCATATCCCTTGTTTATTTAACTCTGGTACAGTGATAGGTAAGAGGGGAATGACATGTATAGAAATAGAGAAAGGAAGAATAAGCTTAATACACTGGTTTGATAAAAACATCTCTAAAAAATATTTATTACAAACAGGTTATAAACCAGAGCAGCTCGATGGATCAGACTATTACCGGATGGTAATAAATCGTGAGACATTAAATTACATTTTCACTCGAATTAAATTCTTGTCATGATGAGATACCTAGGGAGTTTATTTTTTTTGTTAATAATAGCATGTCAACCTTCCTCTCAAAATGGAGGTGGTATGGAATTAGAAGATATGAAGTTAGATATACAGGGTCACAGAGGAGCGAGAGGATTAATGCCCGAAAACTCCTTACCAGGCTTTCAAAAAGCTCTAGAATTAGGTGTAAATACTCTAGAATTAGATCTTGCAGTTACCGCAGATAGTCAGGTTATTGTTTCACACGAGCCTTACATGTCTGGAGAAATCTGCTGGGACCCCAATGGAAATAAAATAAGTGCGGATAGTGCATTACTTTATAATATCTATAAAATGAGCTATGATGAGGTAAAACTTTTTGATTGTGGAAGCAAGGTTAATGAAAGGTTTCCCCAGCAGCTAAAAATTAAAACTTATAAGCCACTGCTCACCGAGGTATTTGATTTAGCAGAAAAATTTGCAGAAGAAAACAAGGCTCGATTGATCAATTTTAATATTGAACTGAAAAGCATGGAAGCTTATGATAATATTTATCACCCTGATCCGGCAACATTTTCAGACTTAGTATACAAAATGATTGACAACAGAATACCATGGAATAATATAACTATTCAATCATTTGATTTTAGAGTTCTTCAGTATTTTAATGAAAACTATCCCGATGTCGAACTGGCTCTTCTAATAGAAAATGAACTTAGCTGGAAAGAAAATATTGATTCGCTCGGCTTTAAGCCAGCTATTTATAGTGCCTATTATAAAAGACATTCCGAAGAAGATATTTATGAGCTTCAGAATAGTAATATTCAGGTGATACCCTGGACTGTAAATGATTCCTCAGATATGAAAGAATTGGTAAATAGTGGAGTTGATGGATTGATTACAGATTTTCCTAATATTGCGGTCGAGTTATTCAAAAATAAATAAATGGACAAGTTTGACGTATATGCCATTGGAAATGCAATGGTTGATTATGAAATAGAGGTGGATGATGTGTTTCTCTCAAGGCATAATGTTGAAAAAGGACTTACAACTCTTGTGGAAGTTGACAGGCAACAGGAATTGCTCGAAGCAGCAAAGACGAGGATAATAAAAAGACAGGGTGGAGGATCTGCAGCTAATACAATGGTTGCTTTTAGTCAATTAGGGGGTAACGGCTTTTATTCGTGTAGGGTCGCCTCAGATGGTGATGGTACATTTTATCTTGAAGATTTGATTCAAAATGGACTTATGACTAATCTTAAAGTTGAATCTCTTCCGAAAGGTGTTACTGGAAAGTGTCTGGTTATGATTTCACCAGATGCGGAAAGAACAATGAATACATATCTTGGAATTACCACCAATTTTTCCCCGGATGATATCAGAATAGATTCATTGGTGAACTCTGATTACCTGTATATAGAAGGAGCATTGATAGCAGGACCGACAGGAAGAGCAGCAATGCATGAAGCAAAAAAAATCGCGGAGCAAAACAATGTAAAGGTCAGTTTAACTCTTTGGGATCCGGCGATGGTAAAATACTTCGGAAAAGAAATGCATGAATTAGCAGACTCGGGTGTCGATTTACTCTTTTGTAATGAAGAGGAGGCTATGCTTTATACAGGTACAGATAATCTTGTAAAAGCTCGTGAAGACCTTAAAAAAATAGCTGAACGATTTGTGATAACCCAGGGTAAAAACGGGGCTATGATTTGGGATGGAGATACATTTATTGATATAGAACCTTATCCTGTAAAAGCAATTGACTCTACTGGTGCTGGGGATATGTTTGCAGGAGCATTCTTATATGGGATAACAAAGGGGCATACTTACGCTTCATCAGGAAAGCTTGCAAGTAAACTTAGTTCAGAGGTCGTTTCTTTATATGGCCCCAGACTGGAAAAGTCGAGAATAAATGAATTAAAACAGCTTGTTTTTGGAAGTAAATCGAATTGACTTGATAATAACTAAAGAATTTATCACGTTAAGTTTGTAATTAAGAATACTATATCTATTTTTGCCCTCCATTTTGAATTAATACCTTTATATTATGAAAAGGACATTTCAACCTTCAGTCAGAAAGAAAAAAAATAAACACGGATTCAGATCTAGAATGGAATCAGTGAATGGCAGAAAAGTATTGGCTAGAAGAAGAGCTAAAGGCAGAAAAAGACTGACTGTTTCAGACGAGCTACATAAAAAATAAATACAGTGGCCTATGAGTAAGGCCCTTACTAGATATACATTTAATAAAGCCGAAAGGCTAAAAAGCAAGAAAGTAATAGAGGAGCTGTTTAAAAATGGTTCCTCTTTTTTTGATTTCCCCTTATTGGTCAAATATCTGAATTCTTCAGAGAGCAACCATCAGATACTCATCAGTGTGCCAAAAAAATACCAAAAAAGAGCTGTCAATAGAAACCGATTAAAGCGAAAAATTCGGGAGTCATATCGATTAAATAAGCATTTGTTAGATTCAATAGACTCAAAATATATTGGCATTATTTATCTTTCCAAGGAAGATTTGAGTTTTAATCAACTCGAAATCAAACTTAAAACAATATTAGCGCGTTTATCATCTACAAAACCCGGGAATTGAATCATGAAGAAGAAAGCAAAGTTTTTTATTTTATCAGCTACAATCGTTCTTTTCATACTCTCATTCAGAGCTGTTGAAAATGACAGGTCTTTTCAGATTATTAAGAACCTGGACATTTTCGCAACTCTGTTCAAAGAGATAAACGCTTATTATGTTGATGATGTAAATCCAACTAAACTTATAAAAATAGGTATAGACGCAATGCTTCAATCACTTGATCCATACACAACGTATATCGCGGAGGATGATATTGAAGACTATCTTACGATGACTACCGGGGAGTATGGAGGTATTGGTGCAATTGTAGAAAGAAAAAATGGGGTTAATACAGTCATTTTAGCTTATGAAGGAGCTCCTGCCGAAAAAGCTGGAGTTAAAATCGGAGATCAGATTCTGGAGATCAATGGCAGAAACCTGGAAGGAATGACTTCCGATGAAATAAGCAAGCTTTTGAAAGGTCAGTCTAGCTCTCAAATAACGCTTACAGTAAAAAGATACGGAATCGAAGAAACTTTCCCGATAAACCTCAAGAGAGAAAAAATTACAATAAATAACGTTCCTTATTATGGTAAAGTCACTGAAGATATCGGTTACATAAGACTAACAGATTTTACTACCAAAGCAGGGAAAGAAGTAGGAAATGCTGTTAAGTCACTAAAATCAGATGGTGTTGATAAAATTATTTTGGATTTGAGGGGTAATCCGGGAGGCTTACTGGATGAGGCTGTAAATGTTTCAAATGTTTTTATTTCAAAAGGGAAAGAGGTCGTAAGTACAAGGGGTAAGCTTGAATCCTGGACAAAAGTATATAACACCAATAGTGAGCCTGTTGATGACGAAATACCGCTGGCAGTTTTGATGGATAATATGAGTGCTTCCGCGTCTGAAATTGTTGCAGGTGTTGTTCAGGATTACGACAGAGGCATTTTGGTGGGCAGAAAAACTTTTGGTAAAGGATTGGTTCAGCAAACTCGACCTTTAGCTTACAATTCTCAGCTGAAAGTAACAACAGCTAAATATTATATCCCGAGTGGAAGATGTATTCAGGCTATAGACTATGCTAATCGTAATGATGATGGTAGTGTAGGGAAAATCCCGGATTCTTTAAAAATGGCTTTTAAAACTGAGGCTGGTAGAGAAGTTTTTGATGGAGGAGGTGTAGATCCCGATACGGTAGTATCAAAACTAAATTTTGCTCCTATTACTATCAGTCTTATGAAGAAAGATATATTGTTTGATTATGCTACAAAATTCTACTACGAAAACCCCAATGTAGGGGATGCCAAAGCATTTACTATGACAAATGAGCAGTACGGTGATTTCGTAACATGGTTAGAAAACAAAGATTTTGATTACACTACTGAAGTTGAAGAAACAATAGATGAACTCGTAGAAAAAGCTCAGGAAGAGAAATACTATGATGATATAAAAGAACAAATCAAACAGCTAAGGAAAGCAACTCTTCATAATAAGGAACAAGACTTAATCACTTTTCAGGCTGAAATAAAGATGTTATTGGAACAGGAAATTCTGGGCCGTTATTTTTATCAAAGAGGGATTATTGAGTCAACTTTTGATGTTGACCCTGATATACTCACAGCAGTGAAATTATTAAATAATCAGGAGGTTTATGAAGGTATGTTATCTGTAGGTCAGTGATTCTTTCGATAGAAACTTCCACAAAATCCTGTTCGATTGCTATTCATGATCAGGGCAATTTGATTTCATCTTATCAATTTCACATTGACAAATCCCATTCAGGTCTACTCCCTGGAATTATCGATGAGCTTTTGGTTAATTCTGATATAGGAGAAAATGAATTAAAAGCTGTTGCAGTATCGCAGGGGCCAGGTTCATACACTGGTTTAAGGATAGGATATTCCGCAGCAAAAGGATTATGTTATGGCTTGAATATTCCATTGATTGGTATTCCAACTCTTGATATAATGATAGCGGAAGTAAGGCATTATACTGACAATAAAGCATTATTATGTGCTATGCTGGATGCAAGAAGGATGGAAGTCTTTGCAAAAATTCTTGACGCAAATGGGGAATTGGTGCTTGATACGTCTCCATTAATAATCGAAGAAAATACATTTAAAAAATTCCAAGAGGATGAACTTTGGTTATTTGGAAATGGTTCAAGTAAATGCGAAGGGGTAATAAGCCATCCAAATTATAAATTAATAGATACTGTTTTTCCAAATTCGGTTTATATGGGAAAACTTGCTTTTACCAAATTCATAAAAGAAGAGTTTGAGGATATTGCTTACGCGGAGCCGATTTACCTAAAAGAGTTTCAGGTAAAGAAAGCTAAAAACAAATTAGTTGAATAGTCAATATAAAGGTAGAAATGGAACAGCAAATAGTAAATAGAGTAGCCAATAGCAGTCTTCTTTCTATTGATCTTGATGAATATATTGATAAATCTGAAAGAGAATACTTTGACTTAAAGGATTGCTTATTTCAAGGTCTTATTTTAAGGGAGAAAGAATTCAGAGCTTTTGTTAGAGAATTTAATTGGGAAAGATTTAAGGATAAAAATGTTGCAATCGGGTGTTCAACAGATGCAATAATTCCATCCTGGGCTTATATGTTGGTGGTTTCGAAAATACAGCCTTTAGCCAACGAATTGATTGTCGGAAGTATAGAAGATCTAGATAAAGTTTTAATAGATCAGGCGATAGCCAAAGTTATTGAAGAGGGGGTTGATGATAAGCCTGTCGTGATAAAAGGATGTGGTAATTCTTCGAACAGGGACTATGCTTATGGTCAGATTGCAAAAAAACTAATTCCAAAAGTAAAAAGCCTTATGTATGGAGAACCTTGTAGCACAGTTCCTGTATATAAAAGGCCAAAATAATTTTAAGCCAAAAATAGCTGTTTAATTACATTTAAGAGCTGTTTTTTATTTACTCAATAAAATTTTAAAATTATTTTCTAACTGTACTTGTATTTAAGAAAAACATCTCTTTATCTTTGCGTCCGCTTTCAGGGAAAAGGGCAGTAATGAGAG
>CAYTFO010000161.1:0-9067 GCA_964437135.1 uncultured Roseivirgaceae bacterium
TCACCGTAGATGGTAGATTATCAATTTTATCTGGATAGGTACAGTTGGCCAAATGACCTTTTTGAGGAAATTGAAAAAGTAGATTTTGATTACATTGTTGTAATTCCTTCTTTTAAAGAACCCAATCTTGCCAATTCATTACTGGCTCTTCTAAATACAAACCCTATAAAAGCCAAAATAGGGATACTTATTATTGTAAACGAATCACAATCTTCGGATAATGAAGTAAAGAGAATTAATGATGCGACCATCAATGAGCTCTGGGAAATAAAAAGCAGAAACCTCAGAATTCCGGTTTTTTTCCTAAAAATAGCATTACCTGAAAAGAAAGCCGGAGTTGGATTGGCAAGAAAAATTGGTATGGATCAGGCAATTCGATGGTTTCTTAAGGCTGATAAAAAAGGCTGGATTATTTGTTTTGACGCCGATAGTATATGTGATCAGGATTATTTCATTGAGCTGGAAAAGCTGTACAAATCAGGTAATTATGATTGTATATTAAATCAATATGAGCATCCTTTAGAAAAAAACAATGGTATTATTGAATATGAGCTGCATTTGAGATATTATGCAGATTCTCTTCGATATGCGGGATATCCGCATTGCTATCAAACACTTGGCTCTTGTATTACGGTATCGAGTGATGCATATGTGAAATTCGGGGGGATGAATACAAGAAAAGCCGGTGAGGATTTTTATTTCCTACACAACATCATTCCATATATCAATACTACCGAACAAGTAAACTCAAAGGTAATTCCGGCTGCCCGAATATCAGACCGGGTGCCTTTTGGTACTGGAAAAGCTCTTGGTGATTTTAATATAGGAGAAGTTTTCACAACCTACAATCCTGAAATATTTGAGTTGCTTCAGAATGTTATATCTACACTTAGATCAGGTTCTTATACTTTCAATAATAATTTGGTAAATGATTTCTTTTCAGAGGACAAAGTCAAACTGAGATTTAGGAGACTTCATCAACAAAAAAGAAGTGAAGATTATAACAGAAAACTTTTTGAAATACTGGATGGGTTTATAATTCTTAAATTGGTTCATTTTCTACGTGATAATATCCACCCCTCATTACCAATTCAGGAATGTCTTGTAACCTTAAATTCAAAACTTTGGAAAATACCTGAATTTGAAAAAATGCCTGATAAAGAAAAACTACTTTCTATTAGAAAATGGGATAGCGAAAACCCATTGACTACTTTAAATCGAAAAGGTCAGAAACTCCTATAAACTGAGCGTACGTAAAGCCTTCGGCATGTGCTGTTCCTATCCTATGCCCATATTCCTGTGCTCTGGACTCTATCATTTTCATGAACTCGGGACTTGAAATGTAAGTATTAGGCTCATCATTTTCAGGGTCATAAAATTGGGATCCAAAAGCTTTTATAGCGTCCATTTTTTCTTTTTGACTATCTGAAATATCTACCAGAAAGTCGGGTTCAATCGAAACACTTTGAATACAATTTAAGACTTTTTTTGGTCTCCAGGCTTCCTGTGTTTCACCATCAAGAATTGTCTCGAGTTTTGTTAACCCAGCTTTAAAAGAAGCTTCCTCAACTAAGCTTGCTCCCCTGCCATGATCCGGATGTCTATCGTATTGCGCATTTGTAATTACAATTTCAGGACGATATTTTCGAATTACTTTTATTACTTCCAATTGGTGTTCCCTATCATTGGAAAAAAAGGAATCTTCAAACCTAAGATTTTCCCTAACCGATAACTTCAAAATTTCAGCAGCTTTATGAGCCTCCTCCATTCTTAGTTCAGGTGTACCTCTCGTGCCCATTTCCCCCATTGTAAGATCAATGATGCCTGTTTTATATCCCTTTTTAGCATGGGTTAGTAACGTACCTCCACATGAAAGTTCCACATCATCCGGATGTGCAACAATTGCCAGTATATCAAGTTTCATCTATTAAAAAAAACTGCATTACATTATAAATGCAATGCAGTTGAATATTGTTATAAGAATTTTTTTATTTAGCTAATTCTTCCAGTTCAACCTCTTTCTCAGCAAGAAACTTCTCTGCATCCAAAGCTCCCATACAACCTGTCCCGGCAGCTGTTACGGCCTGACGATAAATCTTGTCCTGAGCATCTCCGGTTGCAAAAACACCAGGTATTTTTGTTTTAGATGTACCAGGTATGGTTTTTATGTAACCAGATTCATCTAATTCAAGGTAATCTTTGAAAATGTCGGTATTCGGCTTGTGTCCAATAGCTACAAAGAATCCAGTCGCTTTTATTTCCTTCTCTTCTTTTGTTACATTGTTAAATATTTTCACACCTTCGACCTGCTCTTCTCCAATTAATCCGGTTGCTTCTGTATTCCATAATACTTCCAAATTTGGAGTATTGAGAACTCTTTTTTGCATAATCTTTGATGCTCTCATTTCGTCTCTTCTAACGAGGAGATAAACTTTATTGACAAGCTTTGCGAGATAAGTAGACTCCTCAGCTGCTGTATCACCACCACCGACAACTACTACATCCTGTCCTCTATAGAAAAAGCCATCACAAACTGCACAAGCAGAAACTCCATGCCCATTCAATCTTTGTTCATCTTCAAGGCCCAGCCATTTTGCAGAAGCACCCGTTGAGATGATTACTGCTTCGGCCTCAATTTCATTTTTCTCATCTATAATCAATTTGTGGGGCCAACCAGAAAAATCAACAGAGGTAACCATACCATACCTGATATCGGTACCAAATCTTTCTGCTTGTTTTTGAAAATCCACCATCATTTGGGGCCCATTTATCCCATCAGGATAACCAGGATAATTCTCCACATCATTGGTTATTGTTAATTGACCACCTGGCTGTCCACCCTGATAAAGTACTGGCTTTAGACCTGCTCTGGCGGCATAAATTGCAGCCGTATAACCTGCGGGTCCTGAACCAATTATGAGAACCTTTACTCGTTCTGTACTCATTATATTTTTTGATTTTTATATTACCTAAAAACGAACAGTAGAATAACTAAAAGAGTTTCCGACAAAGATAGGAAAAAATTATCCCAGATAAGTTTTAAGGCTTTTACTTCTACTGGCATGTCTTAATCTTCGGATAGCTTTTTCTTTTATTTGCCTTACCCTTTCCCGGGTTAAACCAAATTTTTCTCCAATCTCTTCGAGCGTTAATGAATTGCTCTCCTCAAGACCAAAATAATAAGTTATGACATCAGATTCCCTTTGAGTGAGTGTATCAAGAGCTCTTTTGATTTCTTTTTTTAATGACTCGGTTATTAAGGTGTTATCAGGAGGAAGCTCCAATTCATTTTCAAGAACATCAAAAAGATTTGTTTCTTCCCCGGATGCAAACGGTGCATCCATTGATAAATGTCTTCCTGAAACCTTAATTGCTTCTTTGACCTCCATGATATCCATATCCAGATGGTCTGATACTTCCTGAGGGGAAGGTTCTCTTTCAAACTTTTGCTCGAGTTCAGTGAATGTCCGATTTACCTTATTGAGTGAACCTACACGATTTAAAGGAAGCCTTACGATACGGGATTGCTCAGCAAGTGCCTGAAGGATGGACTGTCGAATCCACCACACTGCATATGAAATAAACTTAAACCCCCTGGTCTCATCAAATCTTTGTGCAGCTTTAATCAGACCAAGATTGCCTTCATTTATAAGATCTCCCAGTGTGAGTCCCTGATTCTGATATTGTTTAGCAACGGAAACAACAAACCGTAAATTTGCTTTTGTTAGTTTTTCAAGTGCAAGATGGTCACCTGATTTTATTTTTTTCGCCAATTCCACCTCCTCTTCAGGGGTCAGGAGATCAACCTTACCTATTTCCAGGAGATATTTATCGAGAGATGCACTCTCCCGATTCGTAATTTGTTTACTTATTTTTAATTGGCGCATTAGTGGTGATTAATGGTCAGGCAACCAATATGGCTACCTATCACCACTAAAGATAATCAGCCTTCCTCTTTTTTTTGAGGCTTTGGCAATAAAACTTTTCTGGATAGTTTATACTTACCTGTCTTTTTGTCGATATCAACTAGCTTCACTTTTACTTCTTCTCCAACTTCCAATACTCCATCAATCTTTTCAAGTCTTTCCCACTTAATCTCTGAAATATGAAGTAATCCATCCTTTCCTGGTAAAAATTCTATAAATGCTCCAAATGGAAGTATTGATTTTACTTTGCCCTCATATACCTCCCCTACTTCCGGAATTGCAACAATTCTTTTTATCCAATCAAATGCTGCATCCATAGCATCCTTATTGGTAGAAAATATGGTAACAAGACCACCTTTATCAGTTTCTTCGATATTTACAGTTGCACCTGTTTCTCTTTGAATTTCCTGAATGATTTTACCACCTGGTCCTATTACAGCTCCAATACTTTCTCTAGGAATTTCCATAGACTTCATCCTAGGAGCAGAAGGTTTGAGATCAGCCCTCGGCTTATCAATGGTTTTCATCATTACATCCATGATATGCATTCTTCCTCTTTTAGCCTGAAGTAATGCTTCTTTCAATACATCATATGAAAGTCCATCAACCTTTATATCCATCTGGCAAGCAGTGATTCCATCCAGCGTACCAGTAACTTTAAAGTCCATATCACCAAGGTGATCTTCATCTCCAAGAATATCAGATAATATTGCATATCTGCCACCTCCTTTTTCTGATATCATACCCATTGCGATACCTGAAACAGGTTTCTTGATGTTAATACCGGAATCCATTAAAGCAAGGGAACCCGCACAAACAGTTGCCATTGAGGAAGAACCATTTGACTCTAATATATCTGATACTAAACGTATTGTGTAAGGATTGTCCTCTGTCGGTATGACATTTTTAAGAGCTCTCATTGCAAGATTTCCATGACCAACTTCTCTTCTTCCTGGGCCTCTATTTGGTCTGACTTCACCCGTGGAAAAACCAGGGAAGTTATAATGAAGAATAAATTTATTGTAACCGGAAATCATGGCTCCATCAATCATCTGTTCATCTAATTTTGAACCTAGTGTAACAGATGTCAATGATTGGGTTTCACCTCTCGTAAAAACAGCAGACCCATGAGTTGATGGCAAATAATCCACTTCACACCAAATAGGTCTAATTTCCTCGGTATCTCTACCATCAAGTCTTTTCTTAGTATCCAGAACAGCATTTCTTACTGCTTCTTTTTGAACATCATGAAAATATTTACCAATTAAGAAATCATCATACTCGTGTTCTTCTCCAATTGATTCAATGAATTCATCATGAACTTTAGAAAACTCTTCTTTTCTCTGGTTTTTATTTGCAATTCCTTTTGATGCAACCTGATAATAACGATCATATGCAAAATCATGAATCTTCTTCTGAAGTTCTTCATCAGATTTTTCATGATTATATTCTCTTTTCTCAGTTGATCCAACCTCCTGAGCTAATTCCAGCTGAGCATTACATTGAATTTTGATTTCCTCATGCGCTTTCTTTATAGCTTCCAGCATCTCATCTTCCTGAACTTCCTTTGCTTCACCTTCAACCATGATTATGTTATCCAGTGTTCCTGCAACTATCAAATCTAAAACAGCACTTTCAAGTTGTTCTACTGAAGGATTAACGATATAATCATCACCAGATTTAATGACCCTTACTTCAGATATAGGTCCATTGAAAGGGATATCTGATACAGCCAAAGCTGCTGATGCTGCTAACGCGGCATACGAATCAGGAAGAATTTTTTCATCTGCTGAAATAAGTGAAATGAAAACCTGCGTATCGGCATGGTAGTCATCCGGGAACATCGGTCTTAATGCTCTATCGACAAGTCTGCTGATCAATACTTCATAGTCAGACAATTTTCCTTCTCTTTTAAGGAATCCACCTGGAATCTTTCCCGCAGCAGCAAATTTTTCCTGATAATCAACTGATAGTGGTAAAAAGTCCACATCCTCTCCCGCTTCCTGCTTGGATACTACTGTAGCAAGCAGCATCATGTTATTGACTTTTACTACTACTGATCCGTCTGCCTGCTTTGCAAGTTTGCCGGTTTCAATCGACACAGTAGTACCATCTGAAAGATTAAATTCTTTTTGCTTAAATGTTGACAACATAAAGTATTGTTCTGTTAGAGTATGTAATACGCAGAAAAAAAAGGAATCCGAAGATGAATTCCCCTTTAGTTAATATTTTTTATTTCCTGATTTTAAGTTTAGCGATAATCGCTCTATACCTTTCAATATCAGTTTTGTACAGGTAATCAAGAAGTCTTCTTCTTTTACCTACAAGCTTCAACAAACCAAGTCTGGAAGCATGATCCTTTTTGTTTACTTTGAGGTGATCAGTGAGATGATTGATTCTGTAAGTGAACAACGCGATTTGAGATTCCGCTGTCCCGGTTGCTTCTTTCTTACCACCGTAAGTTTCAAATATCTCAGCCTTCTTTTCCGATCTTAAATACATTCCTATTAATAATGTTTATTCTTCTCTTTTTAATTCAAAGCGCAAATTTAGAGAGTATAAGTTTAAAACAAAACAATTATTTGGATTTTGAGCGATTTTTCCAGTAGGTTTTGGCCTTATCCCAAACCACAAGATAAAAATCAGTATCAAATAACCTTGCATCTATTCGTGCCTGCCTTAAAAAGAATAGCCCAACCGGCAATAAAATTACATCTGCTGTCCAAACAGCATACTCACCCTGTACAAGGTCAGCTTTTGCCCATTTTTCACTTGTTATTGTGAGCACATAATATATAATAAAGAAGAAAATAGATATGATAACCGGTACACCAAGCCCTCCTTTTTTAATAATAGCACCTAGCGGAGCCCCTATAAGAAACATAACAATACAGGCAAAAGCCTGGCTGTATTTTTTATATTTTTCAATAGTATAACGATTCTGTTCATAGATTAAGTTTTTAACTCTCTGCTCCTGACTATTCAAATTAACCTTTAGATTTCGAGCTTGTCTCAATGCATTATTGATTACTACAGCACGTCTGTTTACATTTTCATATCGCTCATTAATTGAATTTGTTAATGTTGAATCAAAACCTGATTTGTTTTTAAATTTAATGAGCCCCATTGTATCAATTTTATTTTTGAGATTCGAAACAATCCCGTCAATTGAATCTTTCAATGCATTTTTCCGGATGTTCAGAGTATCTTCAGAAGATTCTATTGGGTTTTGTTCTAAAAGCGCATTGAAAATAGATAAGAAAGAAGCATTTTGTATTTTGCCTTTTATTTGAATGGTATCAGCGTCTTTAATATCAAGTTCATTCTCAGGTTCATTTTGTTTTCTTATTTGCTTTTTATCTTCATCGTTTTCCTGCGCCACATTGGAATACTTTTTAAGATGATATGGCATGTAACCATAAGCACTCTGAATTACTTTTTGCTTAATTGCAGAAATCTCAATTTGGAGTGAATCAATATCTGCTGTAAGTTCAGCCACATTTTTCATCTGCCTGTTATTTCGAAACAACTCCTCCTTAGTCCTTTTCAAATCGAAAGAAGACAGAGGAAAGACTATGTCCATTTTTGAAAATTTGGTTCGGAAAAATTGATCTACTCTTTTTTTAGGTACATTTTGCTCAATAAAATAGCTACCGTTAAATAGTTCAAGCTTTAGAAACTTTTCATTATAGATCGTGTACATCAAACTACTATCTGCAAGAATCACTCTTCTGTTTCCATCTCTATCCGTATGATCATAGATCATGATATCCAGTAAAGTCTTATTGTCGGAGAGTTTTTCTCTTGCTTTGATACTATAGTTAGGTATACCATTATAAAAGACCCCTGCTTTTATATCGAGTGCAGGTTTTTTGTTTTTAATATCATAAAGTAAACTGTAAGCTTTAAGGTTGGCAGCTGGCACTATTGTATTATTAAACCAAAAAGCCCAGAATGAAAGAAATATCACAAAAATGAAAATGGGCCTAAGTGCTCTAAGTAAAGAAATTCCAGCGCTTTTGATCGCTGTCAATTCAAAATGTTCGCCAAGATTCCCAAATGTCATGAGCGAAGAGACCAACACTCCAAGTGGAAGGGCCACCTGCAACATATTCAGGCTGAAGTAAAAAATGAGTTCTGCAAAGACTGAAAACCCCAAATCTTTCCCTACAAAATCATCAAAATACTTGAGCATATACTGTATTAGCAATATGAATGTAGCTACTACAGTGGTAAGAAAAAACGGACCAAAAAAAGCCTTAAGAATTAGTACATCTAACCTCCTCATCCTATCTCTAACTTCTGGATTGAAATTTTATTTTAACCTCCAACTATCTCTTTTAGGTCATGGATCAATCCTTCCCAAAGTTCTTCTGCCTCTTCGCTATCCATATCTGAGTAATCGGTAATACGTATAAAAACTTCCTGGGTCAATTCATTCATTTCCAATCTAATCTCAACGTAATTTGGATCATCGTCATCTTCTTTAATAAATTCAAATTTTACATGGTGATTAGAACGACTGGAAACCATTTTAGCTTTATTCTCTTCTCCATCCCAAATAAATGTAAAGACCTTATCTTCATTGATATTCACATCATCTGCAAACCACTGGGATAATCCAGATGCAGTATTGATATAAGGGAACAACATTTTCTTTGAAGCATTAATCCCATACTCACCTATAAATTTATTCTTCTCCATATTTAGCAATTAAAATCAAACTTATGAAAAATAAAAAATCCTCCCCATTAGTCTAAAAAATAATTTCGTTTAAATTTGCAACTCTTTTCAAAAAGCAGCCCAAACGGCGAGGTAGCTCAGCTGGTTAGAGCGTCGGATTCATAACCCGGAGGTCGGGGGTTCAAGTCCCCCCCTCGCTACTAAAATCTTATTTTCTGAAAATCCGAAAGTTTCTTTCTCTGTCGCTTAATATACAGAAAATTTTCATTCCTCCACATTTTTAAATGAAAAAGCATCAATTAAATGATAAAACTGAAATTGATATCTGGATGTGAGATTGACGGATCACTTGAAAAAGTTATATTGGGATTAAGGTCGGGGGTTCATGACTACGCGTCCCGGTCCCCCCTCGCTACTAAAATCTTATTTTCTGAAAATCCGAAAGTTTCTTTCTCTGT
>CAYTFO010000162.1:0-9049 GCA_964437135.1 uncultured Roseivirgaceae bacterium
ATCGGGCAATCAATAATTTGAAAGTAGCTTTGACTAATTAGCACAACGGGTTAATTTTTAGTATTTATTTGATCTGAAAAATGAGATATATAGAAATTTATGAATTTTCAGTATTAGAAGATTTTCATATTAGAGTAAAGAATTGGAATAACTTTCAACTCAAATTTTAGCTTAATAAAATTAACATTATGAATAAGCTGAGACTAGGTGGACAATCCAACTCTAAAGTACAAATCGCAAATCCTTTTGCAGATTACAGAGTCATCAAATTCAGAAATAAGTAAATCCCGTATTTTTTCAGGAATCAGACTTCTTTTCAGATTTGAAGCTTTTACCATCGCATCATATAGGTCTTCAACCGAATTTTTTTCCACAAGTACTCCAATATCATCACTAATAATATCCTCTGGTCCCCCGCATTTAGTAGCAATCACTGGTTTTCCGCAGGCAGCTGCTTCCACCACCACATTTCCAAAGGTTTCATGACGAGATGACAATACGAAAACATCACAGGACTGCATTTCTTTGATTACACTGTTTCTATCGAGTGCTCCGGTCAAGGTTACAGTTTCTTCCAAACCCATTTCTCTAATCATCTTTTCCAACATAGGTCTATCTTCACCTTCTCCTACTATTCGTAGTCTATAATTTCCTTCTAATTTTGAAAAGGCTTTTAGCAATAGATCAAAGCCTTTTTGAGGTACCAGCCTTCCAACAGCAAGAAATGTAAAGTTCTCACTTTTCGGTATTGAAGTATCAATAGTAAATAAATCCAGATCCCTTGCAATTGGAATAACACTACTTACTTCAAAACCATATTTTTCTATGTCTAGCTTTGCACTTTGACTGGTTGCAATGATTGCCGAGGCATTTTGAATTGGTTCAGCTAACCAATCAACTATTTTACCACTAGAATCCAGGAATTCATCAAATGGAAACGGGCTCATGTGACTAGTGATGATGTACGGAATACCTGTTTCTTTTGACAGCTGATGTGCAATTATCGATCCGGGATAACTGGCATAAACATGTATCAAATCAATGTGACCAAGTTCCTGTATTGCCTGCGTTAAGTTTTTCCGATTAGCCTGAATGATACTATTTCGATTGCCCTTAAGAATTTTACGAGTCCATGTAAATGTTGGGTTGTGATAAAACTTGATATTAGACAACGAATGAAAATATGAATTTTGAAATACTTCAGTTTTATTCGCTGATAACCACCTTAACACTTTTTTCAAAGAAGATAACGGCTTGCCTGCCCATAGTAAAAAATCCTCATCACCCTGTCCCCACGTTGAAACTGCCAGATTTAAGTTTGGGTTATGTTTGGCAATTAATTCAATCTCTTCTTTAATAAAAATCCCGTAAATCGGATCGTTTTGATTTGGATACCAGGATGGAATGTAGAAGATATTCATATCTATTCGTAAAAATACATGCTTTCCACTTGTTTTTAAACCTGGGTATGATGCATTAATACTTATGCTTAGTTAAAAGTCTAAAGGTTAAAATGAAAAGATTGTTTATTTATCGAATTTCAAATTTTGAACATTTAAATCATTATGACT
Organism: uncultured Roseivirgaceae bacterium; assembly: GCA_964437135.1. GTDB lineage: Bacteria > Bacteroidota > Bacteroidia > Cytophagales > Cyclobacteriaceae > CAYTFO01. The sequence goes on from CAYTFO010000162.1 coordinate 1,572, forward strand.
CTTCATTACCAGCCACCCATATGAATTGGATGTGCGCCATTCCTGTACCAAACTGGTCAAATAGCGCTTTAAAAAGATTCTCAGAATCGGCTTAAGCGGCATTGGAAAGTCAGATATCGTTCTTTTTTGTATGGGTATGAATTCAAGATCATATTTATTTTGAAACCGAGCCTTCATTTTCTCTAAAAATTCCCAATAATGAACTTCAATGATCCATTGACTTTTATCTAAAGTATCCATAACTCCTTTATCCAAAAAATCAATCTCAGCACCTTCTATATCCATGATTATCAGATTTTTATAAGTTGAAAAATCCAATAAATCTTCAGGATTACAGCTTCCTTTGACTTCTACCTCCAATCCATTTGTCTTAGCCATTTCATTGATAAAAAACTGACCCTGTTCTTCAGATTCGTAAGCTGTTACAGGTAAGTTCATTAATCTCGATAAACCACAGGCATAGTAACCTTCTGCAGCGCCCAAGACGATTACTTTATCATATTTTTTCTCTGAAAGCTGACTAATGGTAGCATGTAATTCTTTCTCATAACACCCCAGAAGTTTGGGAAAATAGGCACTGGCTACACTATCATTGACATATCTGATTCCTTTAAATGGGCCTGAATATACACAACCTTCTGTGACCCTTATCACAAAAGACTTGCAGTAATTGATGGGACTTAATTCGTTTTTGATTCGCTGCCACAAAGACATGTGGGAAAAATACTAAAAATAAAGCGAATCCTGGCTTTCCTGAACTTTTAGAGGAAATTCGTGGGTTAAGTTATACTTTTATAATTTAGCACCACCGTCATTTCGAACGATGAAGGAGGAGAAATCTCCTCCGATAATCTCACATACATCCTGACTTCCCATTACTTATACTGAATTTCCTTAGCTTTAACCATATTTGCAGACATGGACAATCCGCTGGTTTCGGTAATCGTACTCTGCTATAATCAAGAAAAATATGTGCCTGAATCTATTGAATCTGTACTGAAACAGGATTATGATGCTATTGAAATCATTGTCTATGATGATGCGAGCACAGACAATAGTCAATATGTAATTGAAAATTTTATCGCAAAGCACCCAGAAGTAAAATTTATACCAGGAAAAACCAATCTTGGTAATTGCAAAGCATTTAATTTGGCTTTTGAGAAAACTAATGGCAAATATGTGATAGATCTGGCCGGAGATGATGTATTACTTCCAACCAGAATATCAAAGGGTGTTGCTGATCTCGAAGAAAAAGGGAACCAATATGGAGTAAGCTATTGTGACATCCAGGAAATAGATGAAAATGGAAAGGAACTCCATCGAAATCAATCATTCAACTATAAATCAGGTGATATCTACCTTGATCTCATTACTACTTACTTTGTCAATCCTGCATCTATGATGATGCGGACTTCATTACTTAAACATCTAGCTGGCTACAATGAGGAGCTCTCATTCGAAGATTTTGACTTTTGGATTCGATCTTCGAGGATTTCATATTATTCCTTCATTGATGAAGTCCTTGTTAAAAAAAGAAAAGTTTCAGGATCTCTTTCAACAGGTCAGAATCAATGGCGTAATAAACATCAAATATCAACATTCAAAGTCTGCGAAAAAATACTGGATTTGAATCAAAACGTGGAAGAGAACCGAGCCCTAAAAAAACGTATTAGATATGAAATAAAACAGTGCCTGCTAACCGGGAATCTTGGATTGATTTGGAGATACTCAATTTTATATTTTAATGTAAGATGAAGCTTACCTTCTATTATCATCAGAAGCCAGCATGCTTAAATAGCTATCATATCTTGAAAAAGAAATTTCTCCACTTTCGACAGCTTCCCTTACTACACAACCCGGTTCGTCTAAGTGCAGACAATTGTTGAATTTACATTCCCCTAAAAACTGTCGCATTTCTGGAAAATAATGGGACAGCTCATTTTCTTCAATATCAGCCAAGCCAAGCTCTTTTATTCCTGGCGTATCGATTACATGAGTTGATTCATCGAGGTCAAACATCTCTGCAAAAGTCGTTGTATGAACACCTTTATCAGCAAAAGTTGATACTTTATTTATATCCTGATCCGCTTCCGGGATGAGCTTATTTATCAGTGTAGATTTTCCAGTACCTGAATGCCCGCAAAGTAAGGTAGTTTTACCCTTCAGCTCTTTCACAATTTCTTCAATTCGCCCTTCTGCTATGGACGTAATGATGGTTTTATAGCCAAGGCTGTCGTATAGTTTTTTAGTATGCTGCAAAAGTTCCAGCTCTTCATCTGTGTAGAGGTCCGCTTTGTTTATCACGAGGACTCCTGGTATTCTAAATGTTTCCAATGTGATAAAAAAGCGATCAATAAATCCTGTACTGGTTCTGGGATGTCGCAATGAAGTGATTACTGCTGCCTGATCGATATTAGCAGCGAGCATATGATGATGAGATTTTTTTCTTGGTGAAATACGTATCACATAATTCGTTCTCGGCTCTATTACAGAAATCACATACTCTCCGGTCTCAATCTGTTCCAGATGGACAATATCTCCTACTGCTATGGGATTGGTTATCTTTTTATCCTGCAGTTTTAGCTTGCCTCGAAGTCTAACTTCTATTTTTTCATTCTGATCTGTCTTTACCCGATACCAGGAACCTGTTGATTTTATTACAAGCGCTTTCATAACAGGTTATTATTTTCCAGATAATCAAATATTTTTCCAGTAGACCCTTTTGAGCGATAAACAAATTCCTTTGAAAAATCAGCTGCCAGATCATACTCAGTTTTATCATTTTCCAATTGATCAAATTTCTGTACTAATTCCTCTTTGTCTTTAAAATCAAAAGCGCCTCCTCCTTCAAGCAGATTAATTGCTTCATTGAATTTTCTGTTTTTCTCATGTCTGCCAAAGAAAATTGGCACCCCATAAACCGCTGCCTCTAATGTATTGTGAAGAGCTCCTCTAAACCCGCCTCCCACAAAAGCATATTTCGCATATTTATAAATGGAAGCCAGCATTCCCATATTATTGATGATCAAAAATTGTTTTTGAGCATCAATGTTTTCATTTGAAAAAAGAAAACTATCACTAGTCTGATTCTGGAAATACTCAATTTCTGATTCATTTACGTTGTGAGGCGCAATTATTATTTTATACTTCGAAGATATCCTCATTATGAATTCTATCACTATTTCCCAGTCAGCTTTCCAATAACTTCCAAGTATAATAGCTGATTCATTATTCAGAAACTTTTCTATTTTATCGATTGAACCAGAGTTTTCGGCAATATCTATTACGCTGTCGAAGCGAGTGTCTCCCACTTGTTCGACCATCTCTATTCCATTCCTTTTTAAGATTTTTAATGATTCTTCATTCTGAACAAAGAAATATTTTATCTGTTGAAAACGAGGCAGATACAAGTTCTTTGCTGACTTAAAATACACCTGATTTTCTCTGAATATTGCTGAAACATAAATAACTGCAATATTTCTCTGAAAACAGGCATCTAGGTGATTGAGCCAAAATTCATACTTAACCATAATGGCTACATCAGGCTTAATGTGGTCTAAAAAATGTGCGGCATTTTTTGGGGAATCTATTGGTATGTAGGTGACGAAATTAGCTTTTTCATAATTTTTTCTAACCTCATAGCCTGAAGGTGAAAAAAAAGTAAGCACAATTTCGGTCTTCGGATAATTCTCTTCTATTTTTTCAATAAGGGGACGCCCCTGTTCAAACTCCCCAAGAGAAGAAGTATGAATCCAAACTCTTCTTACATCCTTCTTTACAGGTACTTTTTTGTAGCTGTTTGATGCCCTGCTATTTAAAAAAAGTTTTGCCTTTTTATTTACCGGTGATATAAGGTAAATCAAAAAAATATAGAGTTTTAAAGAGATTTTGTATACGAAATATGCCATTTGAGCTCTTTTCAACTCAAAAGTATCCAATTCAAAAGGAAATGACCTACATAAATAACCAACATTATAACTCAATTAATTATAGGTGTTTTCTAAGAAAAACCTAATTTTATGACAAAATAAGAATATCATGAAAAACTTGAGGTTAACCATTATTTTATTTTTTGCCATTATAGTTGCGACCATTAGCTCAACAAATGCGCAAACAACATTAAGATTTGAGGATCTTGTTCAATTAGGACCCAGAGACCTTAATACATACGCAGGAAATTATCTGGATCCAGGAATGAAAGCTTTCACTGTTGGGCTTGCCAGCGGATGGATAAATACCGCAAAGCCTCACAAACTACTAGGTTTTGACATAACTCTGGGGTCAAATTTTGTTAGGGTACCTGAGGATCAACGATTATTTAATTTCAACGCTGCCGATTATCAAAATCTTCAATATACCGGAGGAAATAATGCTCAACTTCCTACGATAGTTGGAGGAGATGCTACTGGTCAGTTATTTGTTGAAGCAGGGGGAATCATTGAAGGACCGGAAGGACCTGTTGAAATCAGAAATGATATTGAGTTTGATACACCTGACGGGTTGAATCCTGAAGAAGATTTAATATTACAGGGAATCCCCACTCCCGCTATACAGATTGGAATTGGATTGGTAAAAGGTACCGATTTGAGAATAAGATGGATACCCGCCCAGTCTTTATTGAATGCCTTTGATGTGGATGAATCATTTTCTGCCCCATCTTATTTTGGTATAGGAGTTTTACACGATTTCAAACAATGGATTCCCGGAATGAAATTATTACCCTTTGACCTATCAGCTTTTGTTGGATGGACGAAGTTTTCAGTAGATCAGAGTGTGGAAATAAACGAAACATTTGGAGAAACTGACCCTAATTATCAAACTTCTATAATTGCAGATGGTAATTATCTTTTTGAAGCATCTGCTACTACAATTCAGGCAATTATTTCTAAAAAGATTTCGGTGCTGACTCCGTATGCTTTTGTTGGAGTTAATTTTGGCAGTGCTTCCACAAAATTTGATGGAACCTTAACTTATGAAATTGAAGATAAACAGGGTACCGGTTTTGATGAGGAAGTAACCTATAATGATCCTATCGATCTGGAATTTTCAGGAGCTGGTGGGCCAAAACTTGGCGCAGGTGTAAGAGTTAAGTTATTGATTTTAACACTTCATGCAGAATATGTACTTCAGAGATACAATTCTATCAACTTTGGTTTGGGACTTAGTATCAGATAAAATCACAAACTATATATAAAAGAAAAAGCCCGCCAAAAGCGGGCTTTTTCATTAAATTGTCAAACAGGTGTATGAATAAAATTTGTGTTATGCATACTTATATACTACTGATAACAAAAAGGTAACCCCGAAACTGAAAAAAAATGATAAAAGTTTTATTTGTGTGTTTAGGCAACATCTGCAGATCACCTATGGCACATGCAATTTTTGAAGAGAAAATCAGGGAAAAAGGGCTCTCAGATAAAGTTAAGGCAGATTCTGCTGGGACTTCCAGATATCATATCGGAGATCAGCCAGACCCTAGAACTATGGAAACTTTAGACCGACATAATATTGATTATCAACACCCCGCAAGACAAATAACTGCAGATGATGCGGAGGAATTTGATTATGTAATACCTATGGATTCCAACAATAAAGAAGATATTAAAGCCGCAATGGACACATCCAAAACAAATCTCTTCCTGATGCGGGAATTTGACTCAATGGATCCGGGAGGTAACGTACCTGATCCATATTTTGGTGGATCTGATGGATTTGAAAATGTCTATGTAATGCTAAACAGAAGTATTGATCAATTCATTGACAAAATAATAAAAGACCATAATCTTTAATGTTTGCAGAAGACCCTAAAGCTTTCTTTGAATCTGTACTATTCCAATCACTTGGAAAAGATACAGAGGTTTTTTCTTATCGAATGATCACAGGAGGATGTATCAATAATGCACAGAAAATTGAAACTTCCAGAGGCACCTTTTTATTAAAATGGAATGAACATGCTGAGTATGATATGTTTGAGACAGAAAAAAAAGGTCTTCAAATACTTCGTTCAGTAAATGAAATCCGAATACCGGAAGTTATCTCAACTGGAACAGCCGACGGGAAATATTTTATTCTCATGGAGTTCATTGAAAAATCCATTCCAAAAAAAACATTTTGGAGTGACTTTGGTAATCAGCTCGCTTCACTTCATAAACATACAAGCGATAAATTCGGGTTGGATCATAACAACTACATAGGTAAACTTCCACAAAAAAATAGCTTTAAAGACAATTGGATTGATTTTTTTATAGATAATCGACTGGAAGTTCAATTAGGGTTAGGAATTTATAATGGCCTTATATCAAACTCTTTTGCCAGGCAGTTTAAAAATTTATACCCTCAACTTCCCGGACTATTGTCAAATCAACCGGCAAGTTTGCTTCACGGGGACTTATGGAGTGGGAACTTTATGACCGGAGATCAGGGTGAGCCCGTCATCCTCGACCCTGCTGTGTACTACGGGAATCGCGAAATAGAGATCGCATTTACTCAACTCTTTGGTGGGTTTGACTGGGAATTTTATGACTCATATTTTGAATCATATCCGGTAGATGAGGGTTTTCAGGAAAGAGCAGAAATATACAACCTCTACCCTCTCCTGGTACATGTAAATTTATTTGGCAAATCTTATCTAAGTAGTGTGGAAAAAGTTATCCGAAAATATTGTTAGCTCTATTTGATTAGTCTGAATTCAATGAGCTCTCATTTTTGATTTTCTCACGAATCTGATATAGAAGGATTAGTTCCAGAAATAATGCAGGTATCATCAGAAATAGACTAAAAACGATAAATATCATTGAAATCATGGTACTGGCAACTATTAATTCCAATAGTCCGGCAATAAGTGCCAGATTGCCAAAATCATTTCTCACCATTATGAGTGAAGCACCAAAGAAGGCGGTCGCCAATGCAAAAATCAAAGTTTCTGCGATTCCCAATTCTATTGAGTCAATTGCTGGAAACGTCAAACTTAGGCTATCAATAATTGCAATAACTAACACCGTTCCAAAAAAAGCAATTGTTGTATATTGCAATGGCTTGTGTTTGTAAACTTTTGCAGTTTGCCAAAAACCCCACATTAGTAATCCTGCTGAGCCGACAGAAAGTATTTTAACAATTATATACAGGGTTGGATTTATATATTCATTTACATCATGATCCATAAACATCATTACTCTCAGGTAGTCCATATAAACTTCAGGAAATCCGACAATAAAATATATAATCCCGCCAATTATTGAGAAAAGTAAATAATTGAGTATGGTTTTTTTTCTTTCCGCTCCAAGACTAATAGTATCCCTGAATTCATTTGGATCCACTTCGAGTGCTTCAAAAATTGTTCTGATGGTATAGCTCCTGGGAGTTACCTCTCCAGCTTCTATCCTCTGAATGGTTCGCACATTCAGGTTACATTTAGTTACTAATTCTTCTTGAGTAAGTCCCTTTGATTCTCTCAAATGGAGAATTCGTTTTCCGAGTTC
>CAYTFO010000163.1:0-9044 GCA_964437135.1 uncultured Roseivirgaceae bacterium
GGGGCTATCGCACTTTTAACTACCAGCAGGCCTGTTTTTGCCTCGTCAAACTACATCATCAATGCTGCGTTTCATGTTCATTTTTTTGAACTTGAAAACGGGGAATATCCAAGACTAGGAGATGTGATGCGAAAAACAAAAAATAACAGTTTGAGAGGTGAGAGAAACAGGAATTTTATCCTTCTTGGAGATCCTATGATGAGACCTGCTTACCCAACAAATCAAATGACCTTCACAGAGATAAACCAAAAGCCATTTAATCAAATTGATACATTGAGTGCTCTGGAAAAAGTAATGATAAAAGGTGAAATACAAAACCTATCCGGGCAATTGATTGAAGACTTCAATGGTACAGCCACGATAAATATTTTTGATAGACAAACTGAAAAGAAAACAAGAGGAAAACAGAATCCTCCATTCGTTTATGCAGTTCAGGAAAATAGAATATTTAAAGGTCAGGCATCGGTTAGCGAAGGTAAGTTTGCAATTGAATTTATAGTTCCGAAAAATATCTCCTATGTATTCGAAAATGGAAAGATAGAGGGCTATGCTGTCAATGATACTCAAACTGAAGATGCCTCCGGAGCAAGCAGGGAATTACTTATTGGTGGTACTTCAAAAAGTGCAGAAGGTGACAGAACACCTCCAACTGTCCAACTATTTATAAATGACTCGTCAAGAACAACAAACACTGTAGGACGCAATGCTTTATTATTCGCGAATGTATTTGACGAAAGTGGTATCAATATGACCGGTCTGGGTCTGGGACAAAACATTGAACTCACTCTTTCTGATGGAAGAAGTTTTATTCTCAACGATTATTACACAGCCAACACGGACACTTATCAGAGAGGGACTATCGTTTTTCCTATTAGAGACCTAACCCCAGGGGACTACACAGCTGAACTAAAAATTTTCGACACATACAATAATTCAACTGTTGCATCAGTTAACTTCATAGTATCTGAAAAGGCGAATGTAGAAATGTACTCGGTAATAAATTATCCTAACCCGGTGCAATCAGGATTTACAACCTTTTCATTTGAACACAATCGCCCTGGAGAATCACTAAACCTAAAAATTCATATTTATGATATGAATGGAAAAATGATAAAGATTTTTGAAACAGAGGCTGCAAGCAATTTGAATAAGGTTGACGGTGTGGAAATTGACTTTACTCCATTTTCTATTGATCCCGGCATCTATTTTTACAGGCTTTCAGTTGAAAGTGATTTGGATAATGCAACAGGAGAATATGTGGGAAGACTTATATACATGAATTAATTACATTTGCGGAATATTAAAGAAAAATGAACCGACTTATTTTAAGAGTATCTTTTATAATCACTGTCTTATCGCCTTTTCTTCTTCACGGGCAAGCAACAATCAGTGGCCAAACTGAAGATTCAAACCCTATAACTGTTGCGGTACCATTTGTAAATTTTGCTCCCGACAGTAGGTCATCGGGAATGGGTGATGCCGGAGTAGCTACCAGTCCGGATGCATACAGTGCTCACTGGAATATTTCAAAACTTGCATTTATTGATCATAATATTGGGTTTTCATTTTCATATTCTCCCTGGTTAGGAAACCTGGTTGACGATATGTCTTTGAATTATCTTACATTTTACAAGAAAATTGATAAAATTCAATCTTTTGGTGCCTCACTTCGATACTTCGATATGGGTGAAATTCAACTTACAGACATTCAGGCAAATGCTATTGGAGTTGAAAATCCAAGAGAAGCTGCTGTTGATGCATCATACGCCCGACAATTGATCGAGGACAGATTAAGTATGGGGCTTTCGTTAAGATTTATCTGGTCAAATATTGCTGGAAATATCACCGGCGCTCCCAACGCAGGTGCGGGTACCAGTTTGGCTTTTGACCTGGGTGCGTACTATACACAACCACTCATTATTGCTGGCAAGAATGTCGATATGTCGTATGGTATCGCAATGACTAATATTGGCCAAAAAATAACGTATACCACACAGGATCAGGAAGACTTTATTCCTGGTAATCTCAGATTAGGAACTGCATGGAAAACGTATTTTGATTCCTACAATTCATTGACATTTGCTCTCGATATGAATAAGCTGATGGTTCCTACCCCTCCAATTTATGAAACTGATAGTGATGGAAACCTTGTCTTAGATAACGATGGGAATCCCATAATCGCTGAAGGTAAAGATCCTGAGAGACCATTTATTAGTGGAACATTCGGTTCTTTCACAGATGCTCCAGGAGGGTTTGTTGAAGAAATGCAGGAAATAACCTGGTCTTTCGGAGTAGAATATATGTACAGAGATGTATTTGCATTCAGAACAGGGTACTTCTTCGAAAATGAGAAAAAAGGAAACAGAAAATACTTTACAGTTGGATTAGGCTTTAGATATCAGGTTTTCGGCCTGGATTTATCTTATCTAATCCCTCAGGTACAGGATCATCCTTTAGGAGATACACTCAGATTATCTTTTGTATTCAACATGAATAAAGAAGCTGAAGGAAACGGTGGTTAAACCTGACAGAACCAAACCACCAAAAAGTGGTGAGCTTAAACAACCAAAATTCGTAAGTTTTAATACCGGTAAGATACTTACCGATAATGATCTTCTGGAAATACCAGACTCAAATCATCCGATTACGTATGTTGAGTTTATATTTTCGGGAGGCAGATATGCAGAGGATATTCCAGGCACTTCGTGGTTTGCTGCAAAAATGATTGCAGAAGGTACGGCTATACTGACCTCCTCGGAGATTTCTACAAAAATAGAATCCCTGGGTTCATATCTTGAGATTTCACCGGGAATGGATTTTATCTCAATCAAAATATATGCCCTAAGAAAAAATATCGAGACAACTGTAAGCATTCTGGAAGAGCTTTTACTCGAAAGTTCATTTCCTGAAGCCGAATATGCACTTCTTAAAACCATTCGATCACAAAATATTAGGAATCAATTATCCAAGAATTCGTCAATTGCAAGTCTTGAATTCAATAAAAACCTGTTTGGAGATAATCACCCATACGGTAGATTCTTATCGCCTGAAGAGGTTGAAAAAGTCGAACTTGATGAGGTCAAAAAGTACTTTTCAGAAAGACTATTTAACTCACCGAGGGTAATTATAGGCGGGGATTACGACGACAAACTACTGAAGCAGATACAGGGCCTATTAAGTAAGCTACCACTAATAAAAAAGCAAACTGAAGAAGTTGAGATTTTTCAATCAAAGGGGAAATCGACTATTTCTAAAATATCAAGCAATCAGGCATCTCTACGTATTGGAGCTTTGACTCTGGATAAAAATTCACCTGAAATACATCCATTGACAATATCCAATACTCTTCTGGGGGGATTTTTTGGGAGCAGGCTGATGAAATCAATAAGGGAAGAAAAAGGATTGACATATGGAATTTACTCTCAAATCAATCATTTCCAAATGGCCAGTTACTGGGTGATTAGTGCTGAAGTTGAAAAGAATAAAGTTGAAGAAGCTCTCAATGAAATAAATAAACAAATTGACCTACTGAGCAAAAATCCCCCACCACTCGAGGAAATATCTATTCTGAGAAATTACCAGATAGGAAAAATTCAGAATTCAATGGATTCGCTTTTCTCTATCATTGGAATGTATAAGTCACTCTTTTTAATAGACAAAACTCCAAAATTTTTAGATTCTTACTGGAATTCAATTGTGGAAATTAAACCAACAGATATAAGTTCGATGGTATATAAATACATTCAAAACGTTGATAAAACTACTTTGCTGTTACATTGATTTTTTCATAAAGAAATAATCTCCTCTAACGATAATCTGATCATAATCAAAGGGGACTTTCTGATATCCCTGTATATTAATTATTCCGGATTTACCACTTTTGGTAACAATTAGCAAACCATTTCCAACAGTTTCTATTCTTTCATAAGCAGGTCTTAATAAGATTTTCCCATCTTTATCTGCAAATCCGAAATTACCGTTTTTACTTACAAGTAAATATCCCTGATCTTCTTTATAGTTGATTGATTGATATTCTGGTTTTATTAGCTCATTTCCTTCAGAGTCAATTAATCCAAATACCTGATTATCATTTTCTACAATGGCAATTCCTTCTCTGAAAACTGAAATATATTGATAATACGGTTGTACTTTTATTCTTTCGAGTTTATCAATTACTCCCCAGTTATTTCTAAGTTCAACACCTGCCAGACCTTCATTGAAAAGATTTGCGTCATCATATCGGTTTGCTATCCTGAGCTTACCGTTTTCATCTATAAATCCAATCTTTTCGTTTTTCTTTATTTTAAAAAACTCTTCAGAAAATCCATAAACGTCAGTCACGAAGTCATTTCTGCTCAATAATAAATCACCTTCATTGTTTTTCATTTCCAGAAAACCACCCAAATATCCGAAGTATCTGTTTTCAATTTGTTTTACCGAATCATACATCTGTTGTGAAACCAGTTTGCAATCTTTGGTCATCATTCCATAAAGAGAATCTGATTTTAATATCAGTAAACTATCAAGAATAATGGGTCGGGCAGATATTCTATGGACAAGGTTTAGATTTTTATTGTAAACAAATGTATGGTAGTCTCTAAATGCAATAAGATTTTCTGAAAAAGGCACTATCTCCTCATAATCCGGTTCAATTTTCCATTCTCCATTACCATCTATCGCTCCCCATGAGTTTAAGTAGCTGACTGTAACATAACGATCATTGCTGCTTCCTATCGAATCAAATTTGAACCCTGTCAATAATCTTCCCTGAAAATCCATTAAGGTCCAGTAGTCATTCTTTCTTACAGGCACATAATTATTTTGATGTGGCTGAACACCATCAAACTTTCTGGGTGATAACTTCCTTCCAAAACGATTGTATATTTCCCATAAATCATCTTGTTGGGCGTAGAAATAAATACCATCAAAATAAATACTATCCTGATTTTGACTAATAATTTTACCTGACGTTGTTGTAAGTGACCATTGATTATTTTGCTGATCTTCTGCAATTAGAAAACCGGATTTAGCCTGTTTAATTTCAACAAGTCTGTCTCCATACAAATCTTTAGTATTGATGATTACTTCCTGATTTCCATTGGTATATGTAATGAAAAGGTCACCCAGAATATCCAGGGAATCACAGCTAAAATTTGAATTTGAATCAAGGTTAAGTCTTCTTATTTCCCATTCCGGAAACTGATTTGATTGATTGGAAGAGGAGACTGATTTATACTCAATTGGAAATATTTCCTGACCTGTTAAACTTAGTAACCCTTTTCTGCCATTACGCGATACTTCAATTCCAAAACCAACATCTTTATAGTCATCTATTGGGTTTTTTGTAAGTTGTACTCCAGAGTTTGAAAAAATCAACCACTTATCATTGAATCGTTTGCAACCAATTAGTTCAGAATTTATTCTTATGATATCCTCAAATTCTGCCGAGATTACCATCTTGTATTCAGAATTTATAAGACCTTTCTTTATTCCATCTCCCTCGAAAACTGAAACAACATATCCCTCTTTTTCTTTGATGATATTAAAATAGTTGCATGAAATCATCACGTTCCCGCGATAATCAGTCAAACCATGGTAAAGTTTATTTGAGAAAGGGCCTTTAACAGCAGCAATTAAATGCTCCTGGTCAAATATTTCGAGTTTGTAATAAGCTGGTGGCTGAACGACCTTATTCTTCAAAGTTATAAGACCCCATTTACCGTTTTCCTTGTATCCAACAAGCTCACCAAATACTCTGAATTCACCAGTGGACCAGCCAATCTTATCATATATTGGTGGTATTATTTCATTACCAAGGTTATCAATTAAACCTTCCCTACCTTGTTTTTTAAGAACCTTATACTCTTGTATAGAAGCATCAGAAAAATAACCGGTAATAAAGAGAAATGCCCAAAGAATTAAAATTCTCATCAATTAAATATAAGAAGAGAAATTTTATTTGGAATCGACTTTTGATTTTTCAAGATCAAATAGTTCATTCAGAACTTCAACAAGCTGCTCAGAATCACCTCTTTTGCAGGCTGCTTTTAGTTCCAGAACTGGCATCTTGATAACCTTTTGAATAATGTTTTTTGAAGCTTTATCTAAAAGCTTCCACTCTTTTTCGGATACTTTATTGAGATATCTTTTGAGTTCTTCTTTTCGAATATCATCCAAAGCATTCTTCAACTTCTTGATAGTTGGAGACACCTCCATATCCTGAGTCCAATTTGAGAAGTCGCTAATAGCTTCTTCCATAATGGCTCTTACTTTCGGAATAGCATTCTTTCTGTTTTCCTGGATCGATGAGGTTTTTTGTTCTATCTGATCGATATTGTAAAGTAAAATGCCAGGGACATTTTCAACTTCAAAATCTATACTTCTCGGAACAGATAAATCAATCAAAAGCTTTTGTACTATTAATTTATCTGGATAGTTAAATGGTTTGATAACAGGATGTGAGACAGCAAGAGAAGAAATAACCACATCAAAATCACTAATATTTTTCAATGCTTCAAGCAATTCAATGGACTTAAAACCAAGATTCTTAGCGATTTCGTCAGCTTTTTCGCTATTTCTTGTCGAAACAAATATTTCTCCAACAGTTCCCTGCAGATCTTCAGCGATATTATTTCCTATTTCACCAAGTCCTAAAACGAGAATTTTGGGACTTTTGAAGTTTTTAATGAATTGGTGTGTTAAATATACGGATGCGTAAGAAGTGGATGCTGCTCCATCTCTAAATTCAGTTTCCTGCACCACTCTTTTATTGGTGAAGAAAATTGAGTGTAGTAATCTGTGAAGTAGTGGCCCTGCCAGATTTTCATCAGCTGAAGCCTGATAAGCTTTCTTAACCTGATTAGAAATTTGAATATCACCTAAAACTCTCGCATCCAAACCTAAAGCAACCTCAAAAAGATGTCTGACAGCATCAATATCAGATTCTGAAACGAAATAATCCTCAAATTCCTCTAATTCAACCTGAAAGTTCTTTTCTATTTTTAATAAAGAAATAATATCTGAATCCTTATTTTCATCAGATAGATAATAAAATTCTGTTCTATTACAAGTGGAGATCAATAAAGCTTCCTCAACTCCTAAGAAATCCTTCATTCTTACAATGAAAGACCTCGCCTCTTCTTCCTTAAAGGTAAGCTTCTCCCTAAATTTTAAAGGGGTTGTATGGTGTGAAAATCCTAGTATTCTAAATTTTTCCAACATGCCTTTTTATAAACATCAATTGCAAAAGTAATCAGGAATTTTATTTTAAAAATGATTAATATCATACTTTAAGCTATACTTGAACCAACATTAAGAACATGAAAAAGTTACGAATTATTTTATATCAGCATTTTGGGTTTAGCAGGACCGAATCTAATGGTATCCTTTTTCTTTTGATCATCATCTTATTGATGCTTTTAACCAAACATTTATACTTTAATTATATACATAAACCCACTCAATTGAAGATTTCTCAAGTAGAACTTGAAGGAATCAGAAAAAAAATTAGAGAGAAAAAATTGATTGAAGTAAAGGAAAAAAAATCGCTAAATGAGAAAAAAGATCCTTCATCAGTAATAGTAATAGATACAGAAAGTGAATTTGATCCAAATGAATCCACAGCAGAAGAACTTATGAAAATGGGGTTCCCTGAAGAAATTTCATATAGGATTATTTCTTACAGGGAAAAGGTTGGGAAATTCTCTGGTAAATCAGATCTCTTTAAAATCTATAACATTGATTCATCTTTTTTAATTGAAAACTGGGAAAGAATTCTTTTGCCTGAAAAAAACCTGATTGAAACTGAAGAAATTCCTTTAAATAAAATTGAACAATCAGATATAAATATTGCAGGAGTATCGGATTTTGAGAGGATAAATGGTATTGGAAATGTTTTTGCAAACAGAATCATTAAATATCGCAATTCATTGGGGGGGTTCTATTCTATAAAACAATTAAATGAGGTTTATAACCTACCCGACTCATTGATTCCGGCTATCAATCAATATTTTCTTATTGATAAATCAAAATTGAAAAAACTGGATTTGAATAGTATGACAGAAAAAGAATTAGGAAGTCATCCCTACATAAATTACAATTTATCCCGAGCTATCGTAAATTACAGAAAAGCTCATGATGGATATTCAGATGTAACAGAGATCAGAGAGATTAAGCTTATAAATGACTCAATTTATCATAAAATATATCCATATCTTTCAATTGAAAAGCCTGATAGTATTATTAAATGAAAGAAATACTAGATTCATATCTTAAAAGATTAACCAACTTATCCGGAAATAATCGATCGCTACTTTTACTAAGACTCATTTCCGATCAGGTGCTGGACCTGCATGACCTGGACTTTACACTGGAAGAATCAAGTTTTAATATAATTTCTGGCTTAATCTCATCCAGAAAAAAAATTCCGGTTAGTTCTGTAATTGATAGTCGTGATAAATCTGCTAATTCAATCTCCAGTAAGCTTAAGAAATTAGATAGAATTGAAAAATTCATTTTTGAAGAACGAGGTTCAAAAGATTTATATGTAGGCTGGCCTTTTGTACGTGGTAGATTTTTAGATGGAACATTGGTACGATGTCCGTTAATATTCTTTCCTGTAAGCCTTCAAAATGAAAATGGAGTTTGGAGCCTTATAAAAAGAGAAGATGTAAACACAACTTTTAATAAGTCTTTTTTACTTGCTTTTTCGTATTTCAATCAAATTCCAGTCAATGAAGAACTGCTGGATACAAATATTGATGACCTGGACAGTGATAGTACTGTTTTCAGAACTCAACTATATGAACTTTTAAAGGAAAGCAATCTTGAGATTAATTTTAATCAGGAGAATTTTCTGGACCAACTTAAACCCTTTAAAAACTTTGGGAGAAATGAACTGGAAAGTGCAACAGATGACGGCAAATTAAAACTCTTCCCTGAAGCTGCACTTGGTATTTTCCCTCAATCAGGATCATATTTAGTACCCGACTACGTACAGTTAACAGAAGAAAAAAATCAGAAAACACTTGAAGAGTTTTTCTTTG
>CAYTFO010000164.1:0-8876 GCA_964437135.1 uncultured Roseivirgaceae bacterium
AGTGCAGGAGAACTGCACTGTCAAATCTTTAACGTTGCATTTCTTTTGATTCAGAGTAAAGGGTCGGACATTTTTTTTCTCAAGGTTTTTTTAAAGGAATGAAGAGTTTTTCTTTGACAGAACCAAAGCGTTTTCTGAAAACAGTGAGAATGTAAAATATTCTGATAAAGTTCTTGAAGAAAACACCTACACACCTTTTGAACTTGATGCTTATCAGGAAGACGCTATCAAAAAAATAAAAAGTGGCAATAGTATTATAGTCGAGGGACCTCCTGGTACTGGAAAGTCACAGCTTATTTCAAATCTTATCGCAGATTTTACAGCCAGAGGAAAAAATGTATTATTAGTATGTCAGAAGCGTGCAGCATTAGATGTTGTTTACGAAAGACTGAAAGAGAAAGAAATTCATGATTTTATTGGGCTGGTACATGATTTTAAAAATGACCGTAAGTCAATTTTTCAAAACATTGCAAAGCAAATCGATCGACTGCAGGAATATAAACAGAAAAATGTAAGTCTGGATGCTATTCAATTGGAACGAAACTTTCAGCAGGCAAGTCGGAAGATTGAAATTTTATCAGAAAGCCTTGAAGAATTCAGACAAGCATTATTTGATGAAAATGAATGCGGTAAATCAATCAAAGCATTATATCTGGAAAGTAATGCAGATCAACCATTTGTCAACCTCAGACAAGATTACAGTTCTATCACCTATAAGGATGTTGATGAGTTTACAAAAAAACTAACCCGCTATTTCACCTATTTCAATAAGTTTGAAAACAGCAATCATTTCTGGTCAAATGAACTTGATTTCTCAAAATTTGAGTCTTCGGACTTTATTCGGATTAAAGATTCTATACACGATGCTATTAAAACATTTGATGAATTCCTGGATGACTCAAGAGAACTATTACATAAAGAACTTGACTACGAAACGGTTACATTCTACTTACTTAAGTCAGATGAAATCAATCAGTTGATTTCAAACCTTGATAATGATGAAACGTATCTGATCTTTCAAAGAATGCTGGAAAAAACCCCGGATGAGGATGGGCAATGGCTTGTTGACATGGAAAAAACAGTCATGAAATGCTTCAATGGGGATGGTATGGAGTCAAGCCTTAAATCTTCGGAATTGGGCAGATTTCAGGAAGCATTGGAACATGCAATCAAAGCAAGAAGAAATATCTTTTCCTGGTTAAGCTGGAAGTTATTTTCCAAAGATCAAATTTTTGTAACCAGGGTCCTGGTTGCAAACGAACTGAAAAGTAATAAAGAGGGTTTTCAAACTTTACTTAATAAGATTGACAACAGACTCAATTATGAACATAACCTATCAATCATCCTGAAAAAAGACTGGTTATGCCATTTCCCTGAATCCATGCGTAAAATTGAAATTCAAAACTGGTTTTTCTACTCTCGTATTGCTTTTAAGAGTTACAAACTTGTTCATGAACTTCGAAACATTGATTCTTATGTAAACTTTAAGGTTGAAGATCGAAATCAGCAAATAAATTTACTGACTCAATTCCTTGCCCTGCTTGAAAAAATTCCTGTACACAAAATGCAGTGGTCAAATTATATTAGTGACAGCCAACTTCGTTTATTGCTAACTGGAAAAGTAGAGCTGGATCAGATACTAAAGGAACTTGAATCTGATTTTGATTCACTTCGTGACTATCATCAACTAAAGAATTCTTTCAGTATTTCGGAAAATAACATCCTTGAATTAATCTCAGAAAAAGAGACCAACACAGAAGAAGCTGTTAAGATTTTCCACAACAGCCTTGCATTATCCTGGATAGACCACATTGAAGCGAAATACCCGGTTTTAAGAAGTGTATCTACCCTTGAGTTTGAACAAAATCTTAAAGAACTTCGGGAATCAGTTGATATTAAAAGGAAAACAAGCTCTGACATATTACTTCTAAAACTTCGGGAGAAAACATATGAAGATGTCGAGTACAACAGACTCCAAAATAGAGTAACCTACAGAGACCTGCAACACCAGGTTACTAAGAAAAAACGAATATGGCCGCTAAGAAAAGTAATTCAGGAATTTGATGAGGAATTATTCAGATTAATTCCATGCTGGATGGCTTCTCCAGAGTCTGCTTCTGCAATTTTTCCGATGAAGCAGTTTTTTGATCTTGTGATTTTTGATGAAGCATCTCAGTGTTTTGCAGAGAGAGGAATTCCTGCAATGTTTAGAGGAAAACAGATTGTTGTTGCAGGAGACGAAAAGCAATTACGGCCATTTGATTTGTATAGAGTTAGGTGGGAGGAAGAGAATACAGAAGATATTCCTGAATTGGAGGTCGATAGTTTATTGGAGCTAACTAAGAAATATTTACCCTCTGTAAGGTTAAATGGACATTATAGAAGTAAATCATTGGAGTTAATTGAATTTTCGAACAGACATTTTTACGATGGGAAACTTCGAATGCTTCCTTTAAGGGAAAATATGAATAAAGATATTCCTGCTATTTCATATGTGAAAGCCGATGGAGTGTGGGAGGATGGCAAGAATGAAAAAGAAGCAGAAATTGTAATTTCCCTCATCGAAAAAATAAACAAAAACCATCCTGATAAATCTATAGGAATAGTCACTTTTAATAGTAAGCAGCAAAATCTTATTCTGGACTTTATAGATCAAAAAATACAAGAATGGGGAGTTCTTCCGGATAATTTATTTGTAAAAAACATAGAAAATGTACAGGGTGATGAACGGGATATCATCATCTTTTCAACTGCTTACGCCCCGGATGAAAAAGGCAAATTAAGACTTCAATTCGGATCTCTGAATGTTCAGGGTGGTGAGAACAGGCTTAATGTCGCTGTCACCAGAGCAAGAAATTCCATCTATATCGTTAGTAGTTTAACTCCTGCGGAATTACATACTGAAGAAACTAAAAATGAGGGTCCTAAGCTGCTAAAAGCATACCTAGAGTACGCCTGGAACGTTTCGGCAGGCAAATGGAAACCATCCATTATGGAAGACCATAAAAACAGGCCCGACTGGTATCTTTCAAATCGAGTTGAATTAAATTATAAAGACCTCAATCCAAATGTACAGATAGGCAGGGTTTTACCATTTGGTGATTTGACTTTATACCATAAAAACAAATACTATGGTATTATAATGACGGATGATGAGTATTTCTATAATGCAACCAATGCTAAAGATATCTTTGTTTATACACCTGAAATATTTATAGATAAAAAATGGCCATTTACTCAGCTCTTTAGTCGCGAGTTATGGAGAAGCAGAACAGAGACAGAAGATAAATTGAGATTGTTTTTAAATAGAATTTCCAGTGATTAATACTATGTTATATAGAATAACGATTATTATATTTTGTTTTTTTATTCCATCCTTTTTAAGTGCACAAATAAGTACAGAAGACGTAAAAGAATATTCTAAAAAAATTTCTTCTGATCATGGATTAGCGGAGGAATGGGTTTGGGAAATACTTCAAAATGCAACGTATCAGGAGTCGATAATCGAAAAAATGGAACGTCCGGCTGAATCAATTGACTGGTATCGATATCGAAAAATTTTCATTAAAGAAGATCGAATTGCCGCGGGAATAGATTTTTGGATTGAAAACAATACTGTTCTTGAGGAGGTAAGTTCAAAATATGGCATCCCGGTAGAAATACTCATTGGAATATTGGGTGTTGAAACAAAATTTGGAGAAAACCGAGGAAGCTATAAAGTGCTCGATGCACTATTTACATTAGCGTTCGGGTACCCAAAAAGATCTAACTATTTCAAGCATGAACTTAAAGAGTTTTTATTGCTTGTAAATGAGGAAAACCTTGACCCCTACAATATTTATGGTAGTTATGCGGGAGCTATTGGATATTGCCAATTTATGCCGAGCAGTTATAGAGCCTACGCGAAGAGTAATGATGATAATGGCAGCAGAGACTTGTATAACTCAAAAGAAGATGCCATTGAAAGTATAGCGAATTATCTGTCGGTTCACCGATGGATAAAAGATGAAAAAATTGCAATTCCAGCCAATAAAATAAAAAAAGAGGTTGACTTTGAATCAAAATCAAACAAGCCAAATAACAACTTTAAATACTATGAAAATCTGGGATTTTCAGCAGTTGGTGAAGTGAATTCTGATGAAAAGGTGGCATTGCTGGATTTTCAGAACGAAAATAACAAAGAATACTGGTTTGGATATTTTAATTTTTATGTAATTACTCGGTATAATCATAGTAAAATGTACGCTCTGGCAGTTTTTCAGCTCGGAAATGAAGTGAAAAGTCGAATGATAAACTGACACCGTTCAGGTGCATTTAATTACCGCTCGATACAAAAAACAACTATCAGTAGTCATTGATTCGTAATATTATGCATGAAAAATATTGATTCTTTACGTGTGGAATTATCAATCAATGCCAAAAATGGAGTTGATTTCATTTCAGCAGCAATTTTATGCTGGTCTTTGGTCTATCTGGTTTGGACTTTAGATTTCAATGATAAAACTCTGGCTGTTTTTACATTTTTTGCAACTATGCCTTTGTTACCCGTTGCATTTTTATTTTCCAAAATTTTTAAAACCAAATGGAAAACAGAAAACAATCCAATAGAACCATTAGGGTTATGGTTCAATTTTGCACAATTATTCTATTTCCCAATCATTTTTATAATCCTATATTTAAATCCGAGATTAATGCCAATAATGCTGGGGATAATAACAGGTGCACATTTCTTCCCCTATTCCTGGTTTTATAAAAATCTGGCTTATGCAATTATAGGAGGGATAATCTCATTTGGGCTAATGGTACTCCATTTCTTACATTTTTCCATCAATGTAAGCTTGCTGTTTATAATAGGATCACTGTTGATTTTGGCTTTATGGTTATTTCTGGATTATAAACGAAAATTACGATTGTAGATTCAAAGCTTAAAACCTGGGATTTACTTTTTGTGTCTTTAATTAAACGGAGAAAAAATGAAATTTACCAGATTACTTTATATCGTTTCTATCTTTCTATTTTTTGCATGTGATAATCCATCTAATGATGATCCGGATTTAAAAAGTAAAAATAAATCTGTAAGCGCATCTGAAAAGGACAGTCCAGTAAACGATCCTTTCTTTCTACGGGGAGCCAGAATAGAGGGCGATCTATTACTTATAGATGTTCAATATGCAGGAGGATGTGAAAATCATAAATTTACACTCGCTTGGCCAGAGATTATAGTTGCTATTTATCCTCCTGAATTTGGATTAAAACTTTATCATGACAGTAATGATGATATGTGTGAAGCTTTAATATCAGAGACGTTGGAGTTTCCACTTAGCGAAAATACCATGGGTATGTCCATTGACGATATTAAAATATCGAAAATCACTGTTATTAATCAAAGCAATACAGACGAAGTCGTAGTTATTGATTAATACACATCTAGGATTGAATATTCCCTATTATGGAAACTAACTTTTTCTCCCTTTTTCTTACCCAAAAGAATCTGAACTAATGGTGCCAATGGAGAAATGATAAAAATCTCCTGTTCATTAAATATAACTTTACCAATTGCAGTAACTACCAAAAATGTTCCATAATTGGTATTAATTAGGCTTCCATTTTTAATTTCATTGTGTTGATTATTTAGGGAGATCGAGTTAAGACTTTGCAACTGTTTGGAAAGTACATTCAACTGAGAAGAAAGTTTCTCTTTTTCGAGCATAGCCATAGCTCTCGCTGTTTCATATTTATCACCAGCTGTACTTTTTGTTTCGCTGTTTGCAGAAGATTGAACAGCATTTAATTCAGAGGTTACTTCAGAAATTTTATTGTTGGTAAAATCAATCAAATAATCAATAAGCTCTTTCTTAAATGCTGCCCGTTTATTTGTCATAAATCAAACTTAATTCCCTGTGCTAATGGCAACTCTTTAGAATAGTTGATAGTATTTGTTTGTCTTCGCATGTAAGCTTTCCATGAATCCGAACCTGATTCGCGACCTCCTCCTGTTTCTTTTTCACCACCAAATGCTCCTCCGATTTCTGCGCCAGAGGTTCCGATATTCACATTTGCAATCCCACAATCTGAACCTGCATGTGACAAAAACAGTTCTGATTCCCTTAGGTTATTTGTCATTATTGCAGAAGATAGACCTTGTGGAACATCATTTTGTATATGAATTGCTTCTTCTAAATCAGTATATTTAATTAAGTAAAGTATAGGAGCAAACGTTTCTTCACAAACCATGCTGTAATGCTTATCCATTTCATAGATACACGGTTTTACATAGCAGCCTGAACCATATTCATCTCCTTCCAATACTCCTCCCTCGACTACTGCTCTTCCTCCTTCACTTAATACTCGATCAATAGCATCCAGATAAATTTGTACAGCATCTTTATCAATCAATGGTCCTACATGATTATTTGTATCCAGTGGATTTCCGATTCTTAGCTGACCGTAGGCATGTGTAAGTTTTTCTTTCAATGCGTCGAAAATACTTTCGTGAACTATCAACCTTCTGGTCGATGTACAACGTTGACCGGCAGTTCCAACTGCACCGAATACAGCTCCGGGAATTGCAATCTCCAGGTCAGCGTTTTCTGTAATAATAATTGCGTTATTTCCTCCTAATTCTAATATACTTTTCCCAAGCCTGGCACCAACAGCTGCTGCCACTGATTTTCCCATTCTAATTGAACCGGTGGCAGAAACTAATTGAACATTGTAGTCATTAGCCATATTTTTGCCAATTTCCGCATCCCCTATTACCAGACCACAAATTCCGGGATCAATGTCATTTTTAACCAATACATCTTCTACTATTTTTTGACAGGCTATTGCTGAAAGGGGTACTTTTTCTGAAGGTTTCCAAACACAAGTGTTTCCGCAGACCCAGGCAATCATACTATTCCAGGACCAGACCGCAACCGGAAAATTGAATGCTGATATGATTCCTACTACCCCAATGGGATGCCACTGCTCGTACATACGGTGAGAAGGTCTTTCAGAATGCATGGTAAGTCCATACAGCTGCCTGGAAAGACCGACCGCAAAATCACAGATGTCGATCATTTCCTGAACTTCACCCCATCCTTCCTGAAGTGATTTTCCCATCTCATAAGAAACTAATTTTCCTAATGCGTCTTTTTTCTCTCTAAGCGCATTTCCCATTTGCCTAACTATTTCTCCTCTTTGTGGAGCAGGTACTTTTCTCCACTCTTTAAAGGACTCTTTTGCAGCATTTACAACCTCATTATAAGAAGAGGTCTCCGCAAGTGTTACTTCAGAAATCAGTTTTCCATCTACTGGGGAAAAAGATCCAATGGTTTTGCCAGTTGTTTTTAACCATTTGTTCCCGATGGCAGCTCCGGTATTTTTTGGTTCAATACCTAGCTCCTTTAAAAAAGACAGGTCAGTCATATTAATTTTGGGTTTGTTTTATTTTGCCTTAAAGCTAATCACCCTAAACGAAAAAGCCCTCCCAAAAATGGGAAGGCTTTCCAATAACTACCTATTATATTTACCAGCCAATTCCGTAATAAGCTTTTTCACCATCAGGATAGATACCTTCTATCAGAAGACCCTCACCTCTTGCGTTTTCTATGTAGTTTCTAAAATCATTGATACTTCTGATTTCACGCTTATCTATTTTAGTGATGATGAAACCCTCTTCCATTCCGGCATCACTCCACTTACCTTTTGAAATATCTGCAATTTTAACCCCTCCTTCCAGATCAAGATCTGACATTTCATCTTCATCAATTTCTTCGAAAACAGCTCCCTCAACTCTGTAGGTTCTGCTAACCGCAATTAATTGTTCTGTTCCCTTTAGAACTGCTTTAAGATTTTTCTTCTTATCTCCTCTCATGACCGTTACCTCAACCTCGTCACCAGGTCTGTTCAAAGCAATTCTTTCCTGAAGCTGAGCTACTGTATTTACCGGTTGTGCATCTACTGCAACTATCACATCTCCACTTTCAATACCTGCTTCATCAGCAGCACTCCCGCTATTTACAGATGTGACATAAACACCCCTAATTACACTCAGATCTTCTCGTTCAGCCAAATCAGCATCCACATCTCCTATTCTTATGCCCAGTAATGCTCTTCTTACTTCACCTGTTTCAACTATATCTTCCGTTACTTTCTTCACCAGGGAAACTGGTACTGCAAAAGAATACCCTGCAAATGCTCCGGTTGGAGAGATGATGGCTGTATTTATTCCGATTAGCTCTCCTTTGAGGTTAACAAGTGCTCCTCCACTATTTCCGGGATTGACAGCTGCATCTGTTTGAATAAAAGATTCTATAGATAGATTATTTGCAGAATTCCTGAAATTTCTTGCAAGTATATTTATGTTTCGTGCTTTCGCACTAACAATTCCTGCAGTAACTGTTGATCGGAAATCGAAGGGATTGCCTACTGCTAGAACCCATTCACCAATATTTACATTATCTGAATCACCAAATTTCATTATCGGTAGATTTTTTTCATTTATTTTGATGACTGCCAAATCAGTTGAAGGATCTAAACCAACTATTTCAGCAGAAAAAGTTCTGTTGTCATTTAATTGAACTTCTATTTCTGTGGCTCCTTCAACAACGTGATTGTTAGTTACGATGTAACCATCATTTGAAATAATAACTCCCGAACCCGCACCTCGGGATGGCCTTCTTTCCGACCTTGGCTCTTCATCAAAATAATCTCTGAAAAAGTCATCAAGCGGATTGTAATAATCCTTTTGCTGACCACCTTCATAAACAGTTCTGATATGCACAACCGACGGTGTAGCCGATTTTGCAGCATAAACAAAATTTAGGCCTTCAGGCACTATATAATCAGTTGTATCAAAAACTAAATTAGTAAAACTTGCCGATGTTTTTTCT
>CAYTFO010000165.1:0-8859 GCA_964437135.1 uncultured Roseivirgaceae bacterium
CTCTTCTGTGTTTGCTGCGTTATGCTTTAGTAAAAGTCTGTTCAGAGTATCTAGCGTCTCTTTTACTTCATTTAATCTTGCCGGGTCCAAATGTACTTTTTCATTTTGACGCCCCACTTCCTGAAGTAAATCGTGAAATTCTATTGATAAACTCTCTAACCTATCGTAGAAATCTGAATAAGAATGTCCAAAATCTTTAAGAGATCTCAGGATTTGCGATATTTCGTTTATCTGATTACTAGTTCCGTATTCCTCATGATCTGATATCTGATCAATCTGACCTAACTTAAGCTTAATCTCTTCTGCATTTTCAAGCTGATTGAGCTCTTCTTCCAATTCATTCTGGTCAATATTCTCCAGCTTAATCTCATTTAATTCCCTCAACAGAAACTCTTTGTAATCCAGATCAGACTGCATTTTAGAATTTTCAGATTGGGCAGTTTCAAGCTCCTTTTCTGTCTTTCGATATTTTTTATAAGCAATTTGATAGTTATCCAGTAGCTCCTGATTAGCAGCATACTTATCTAAGAGGTAGCGTTGGTATTGGTTTTTACCTAATTTTAAAGATTCATGTTGTGAATGAATATCTATTAGAGATTCACCTAGTTCATTAAGTATGTCAAGGGTAACAGGCGTATCATTAATAAAAGCCCTGGATTTGCCCGATGGACTGATCTCTCTTCGTATAATGCATTCATGATCATAATCCAGTTCATGCTTTTCAAATAGAGACTGTAGGTTATAGTCCTTGATATCAAATATGGCTTCAATTTTACATTTTTCACTGTCGTTCCATAATGATTTTGTATCAGCTCTTTTTCCTAAAAGCAATCCAATACCACCCAGCATAATTGATTTTCCAGCTCCTGTTTCACCTGTTATAATGCTTAGGTTTTTAGCAGGTTCCATACTCAAAGACCTGATTAATGCATAATTTTTTATTTCAAGTGATTTAATCATTACTCAATTTTGAGTTCATCCATATTTCTGCCAGTGATTGCAAAGGTAATTTTAAGAGTTTTCCTCTTGTATTTTTAACTAATAAAATCTTTTTTTCAAGTTTTTGTGGTCTGGCTAAAATTACGCTTTTATTAGTCAGAATAAAATGTAAATATTCTTCTTGGAAGCTCGCCAGGTTCTTAACTAGATTTTGAAGTTTTACTCTTTTTAAAGAACTAGACATTTTTAATTGATCATGTCCTTAAATTGATCTCTTTTGGTAGGATCTATATTGATGATGATATTATACGCGTTTCTTCTCACAGTAAGATCTCCTTCGCTATAAACTTTATTGATTTCTTCTGATTTCGCGTCCATGAAGCTAATAATTGAAATTGATCTTGGCCTGACCTGATTTGCATTAAGGACAAGCTTCAGCGATGAAAGTATGTTTTCTCTTGCCTCATCAGGCTTTTCACTAAATAAATCCAAACCCTTTAAATGATAGGAATAATAAGCTTTCCTGACGGGCTCTAATTGATTGTTAAGTAAGTTTTCTGCCAACCAGTATCTATTTCTTACTGAATTAAACTGATCCCATCCCGGAAAACCCGATTGCTGAGCATTTACTACAATCTGAAAAGCAGTTTGAAAATGGTCCTGACCTCCTAATTCACTGAAAGTGTCATAGTCATATCCAATGATGATATAAGCATAATAGCTCAGGAGTGATGCAATATTAGAAACAAAAGCATTGTTGTTGTACTGTATTGGTTGCGATTGAATATAGTCAAATACCCAATCTCTATCTGCAAAGTTCAGTACTACAGTTTCATAGTTACTATTGTAAACTGGTCTTGAAGAAAGCACCTGAACAGAGGCACTATATCGACCCGAAACAGGATCAGTTCCCTCTGGAAGTAAAGTGATTACTATGTTGCAATTGATTTTTTCCTGATCATCAAACTCATCATTGGTCCACTTCGTACCATTCATAAAATCTGTGAAAGCAACTTCCATGTCCTGAAAAACAGCTCTTTCTGTGGTCTGAATACGCTCACTATTTATTATGACTCTACAGTTAAGCTCCTGTGCTTGTGATGATATAAATAAAACAGTAAGAAGAAAGAAAAGAATTTGTTTAGACATACTCCTGAATTAAAAGATCTACAATATCCTGCGCAACCTCTCTTTTTGATTTTAACTCAAATTGATACCTTTTATTTTCCTTTCCAAAAATTGTAACCTTATTTGTGTCCGCACCAAAGCCTGCACCTTTGTCTTTCATAGAGTTGAGTACGATAAAGTCAAAATTCTTCTGTTTCAATTTTATATTGGCGTATTCTTCTTCATTATCCGTTTCCAGGGCAAATCCTATGTGAATTTGATTCACTCTTTTCTTTTTGCCCAAGTTTTCAGCAATATCTGGATTTTCGATTAAGTCTACAGTAAAGTCACCTTCACTCTTCTTCCTTTTATGTTGATGGCTGGTTTTGGGTTTAAAATCAGAAACGGCAGCTGCAAAAATGGCAATATCACAAGCTGGGTGTTGTCTGTCTGCTGCCTCCATCATTTCATCAGCTGAGTTGACTTTAGTTATATGGATATTCTTATGTTCAGGGTATTTAGAAACTGGTCCTGATATAAATTCAATTTCTGCACCATGTTCAGCAAGAACATTCGCCAGATGATACCCCATTTTACCTGAAGAGTAATTGCTTATATAACGAACGGCATCTATTTTCTCGACAGTAGGGCCTGAACTAATCAGGATTTTTTTTTTATTCAGAGATTTTTTTTTTGAAAGTTGTTGAAGAACCTCTTCCAGAAGTTCCTCCGGTTCAGCCATTCTCCCAGGTCCATGAAGACCGCTCGCCAACTCACCTTCTCGGGCATGAATAACTGAATTGCCATAACTTTCAATTTTTTTGAGATTATTGACAGTGCTTGGATGAGAATACATATCCAGATCCATTGCAGGTGCGACCATGACTGGACACCTTGCGGAGAGGTATGTTGCGATAAGTAAATTATCACACAGCCCATTAGCCATTTTTCCCAGAGTATTGGCACTCAGAGGTGCAATTATCATTAGATCAGCCCATAAACCCAGCTCCACATGATTGTTCCATTCTCCATTTTCGTTTTTATAAAATGAAGTTAAAACAGGATTTTTTGAAAGGGTGGCTAATGTAAGAGGGGTAATAAAATGTGTGGCACTTTCGGTCATGATGATTTTAACCTCAGCACCTTCTTTTACGAGTAACCTAACAAAAAAAGCGGTCTTATAAGCCGCAATGGACCCTGAGACCGCTAATAATATTTTTTTTCCTGCCAGTTGCATGGCCGGAGGCTTAATCTATATTTTCTTCAATGTCAGGATTTCTGAACATAACCTCACCATCCATAACTTCCTCGATTGCAGAAGTAGATGGTTTAGGCATTCTCTCATAGAATTTTGATATTTCGATCTGCTCTCTGTTCTCAAAAATCTCCTCAAGGTTATCCACTGAAGATGCAAATTCAGCTAGTTTACTGTTCAATTCTTCTTTTTGAAGTGATGCTATTTGTCTGGCTCTTTTACCAATGATTACGATAGTTTCGTAAATATTTCCACTAACCTGCGCCAGTTCTTCGTTATTTCTGGTAATAATTGATGCGTTTACTGCCATATATGTTTTAATTATTCAGGGCTGCAAATTTAGTTAATTCTTTTGTGCTTTTTATATAAATATCCTCAGCATCTTTCAAATATTCGCTATTTGGGTATCTATCTATGTATTCAAGGTATAAATCTACAGCATTTTGAAACCGTTCTTCCTGTCTAGCTCTAACACTCGCAGATGCATAGTCATACCAGGTTTTGATATTTAAAAAGATGATTTCTTCATTGTAATCGCTATCTGGATAATTTTTCTGAAAGTTCTCAAATGCAACCGCAGCAGATTTATATCTTCTTATTTTATAGTAAAGCTTAGCATTCTCATAAGCTTTCTTTTCAAGTTTTACCTGTAATTCATCTATGAGATTATCAGCTTGTTCTGCATATTGAGAAAAAGGATATTGGTTTATAAAAATCTGTAGTGCAGTAATAGCTTCGTAAGTAGCTGTCTGATCCAGCATGTGCTCGGGGCTTTGCTGGTAGAGAGAAAATGCATGCATAAACTGCGCCTCCATTGCATATTCACTTCTACCGTAAACCTCTGCAAAAGTCTTAAAATAGTGTGCGCTTAATATAAATTGATCCTGATAAAAATACGTGTATGGGTAATAGAAGTTAGCCAGCTCTGCTTCTTTAGTACCTCTAATAACAGGCAATATCTCTTCAAAAAGAATATTAGATCTATAATAATCCTTTTTATCATAATAAATCATTGCCGCTTCATATTTCTCTTCAACTGAACCTCTTTTTCTCAATCTCTGAAATCGGCACCCGAAAAGGATTAAAGTAATAAGTGTAAATAATACAACCCTGTTTATCATGCTTCTTCTAAATCGGCTGCAAACTTAACGATCTAAAATTATATTAGTATAGGCTTTTAGAATTCTTCTTTCAATTCTTCCGGCTTAAGAGCCGAATTAGACTTTTTTAACATTTCATCGGATGTTTCAGATTCCTTTTCAGGGGATTTCTTGACTGGACTTCGTTTTCTGTAAATATCGGATTTGGATGGTTTCAAATCAGCCAGCCATTCAAATCCCTGAAGTTTTTGAATGTCTGGTGTTAGTTCATGTGGTGGTATAAATTTACCTGTTGGTTCTGTATAGACCGAAATATTATTGATATTATTATCCTTGAAGCGAATAACCATACTTCCACAAAGAACTCTATTCATACCCAATAGAATACTATCTCCCTGTGCAAGAGAATAAAATATACTTTCACCATTTCCATTTACATAAATGTTATTAAGACTGTTGTCTTTAAACTCGGCAAACATGGTACGTCCCTTCACCTGATTGAAGTTGTATAAAGTGTCTGTTGAGATCATAAAAGCATTTCTAATGAGTTCCATGCTTTTAATCGTTTCTTCATTTACATTTAGGATAATGGTATCTCCCATTATTTGATTTGCACTACTCCATAGAACTGGATCCTGATACATGAAAATCAAAGAATCCGCAAGAAAAAATGAGATCGAATCACACAGTCCCTGAAGGTTGTTTTTAAAGATTTTCACATCATGATAAGCCAGTATCCTTTTAGCACTGTCAAATTCACTTTCGATGGCAACTAAAGTATCCGCAGCAATGAAAAATGTATCTTCTTCCAGGATTTTTTTCATTATAGGACTTCCATATATTTTACTCAATCCTTTTTCCCGGTCATAGAAGCCCTCATCACCAACTATAATAATGTCTTTATCCTTTGCAGTAAGGATCACATTTCCATTGCTTTTGTAGAGTTTATTCAGGTCATCAAAAAACAGTTCATCTCCCTCCAGGTAGTAGTCTTCTGTTTCAACATTTCCATCGATAAACTGAGATTGATCTATGTAAGTCCTAAATACACCACCTTGTGAAAACAGCTGAGTTCCGTCTTCTTTTTCAATTATTGTAGGACCATCCGTGTATGCAATTTTTGTAATTGTATTGTACCTAAGTGTATCTGTTTTTAAAGTAAAATCCGGTGAAATCAGAACAACGTCTTTATAGAATGTAGCCTGATTCGATTTTGCAAAGAAAAACCCGATTTCACTTGTGAGGGTGTTTGTTGTATCTATCAATTTCCCGCCATTGAAATAGCGAGCAACTTCAGTATCCAGCTCATAATCAAGAGAGTCTGTATATAGTTTTCTTTGTCCTCTGGTGTAAACAACATTTTCTCGGAGTTTCGAGAGTCGATCATTGCCCAGGTAATACAATTTCCTGGAAGTAATAACAGTAGAATCGTCAAGGATTTTTACTTTTCCATAACCAATCATTTTATTTTCCTTTCGATAATAAAATGAACTGTCACAATAAACTGTAGTAGTTCCCTGCTTGAAAACTACGTTATCGAGAAGTTTATTTACTTTTTCACCATTTTCGGTAAATACTTCAAGGTTATCAGCCTGATATCTAATTTTATCTCTCCTCTGCCCAAATACAGCTATAGTAGTAAGTATAAAACCTGTGATAAAAAGAATTCTCATCTACTTGAGTTAATTTGCTGCAAAAGTAACAGTAATAACGACAGAAACATTGAACTTGATATATGATTGAACGCGTACAATCAATATTGATAAAGGAAAATCTACTTCAGAAAGGGGACAAGGTACTAGTTGCGGTAAGTGGTGGAGTTGATTCAATGGTGTTGCTTTATATCTTAAAAAATCTTAAATATGATATTATAGCTGCTCATGTAAATTATAATCTTAGAGGTCAGGAATCAGACAAGGATCAAGAACTTGTAGAGAGCTGGTGTTTAGAAAATAATATTCCGTTATATATCAATCAGTTTAATACCAAAGAAATTGTAAAAGAGAGTTCAGAGTCTCTGCAAATGGTTGCCAGAAACCTTAGATTCAATTGGATGAAAGGTTTGATGAAGGAATTGGGATATGATAAGCTTGCACTTGGACATCATCTCAATGATTCTATTGAAACTACTATTTTCAATCTTGTTAAAGGAACTGGAATAAAAGGAGTGCGTGGAATAAAAGCTTCCTCAGATAGCATTGTCAGACCTCTCTTAAGATTCTCCAGGAATGAAATCCTTAAATTTGCTAAAGAAAATAAAATTCCCTGGAGAGAGGATTCATCCAACAATAGCTCTGACTACAATCGGAATTATATTAGAAATGAGATTATTCCATTATTGAAAAAAATAAACCCATCTCTTGAAGCAACTTATCTTCAAACCTGGGAAAGGTTAAATTATGTTGAAGGGATTATTTCTGCTTCAGTTGAAAAGGTAAGGAATGAAAACCTTCACGAGGAAACAAATAGAGTAATTCTCAATTTAGATTGGATTGATAAGACTACAGGTTCAAAATATATATTTAGCGAAATTCTTTCTGAATTTGGATTCAGTTATAAATTATCGCAAGATATCTTCGACTCGAGAGAACAAACGGGCAATGTTTTTTATTCTGATGTATATATGGTCAGTATTGATAGAGGCAATTTAGATATTAGAAAAAGGACAGAGAAGAGTAAGATATATTTAAACCTTGGAATGAATGACATTCTTGATATTGTGAATGGTAAAATTCAATCCAATGTAATTTCTTTAAGAGAAAATTTTGATATCCCCAAAGCTCCAAATATTGCAGTTTTGGATGCAGAACGGTTGAAATTTCCATTAACATTGAGGAATTGGGAGCGGGGAGATAAAATGAAGCCATTAGGGATGAGGGGATCGAAGAAAATCAGTGATATTTTGATCGATAAGAAAATATCTTTAGCAGATAAAGAAGATCAGCTGGTTTTAATTTCGGATGGTGAAATAGTATGGTTAGTTGGCATGGTGCCGAGTGAAGATTATAAAGTAAGAGATCAAACCAAGTCCATCTTAATATGTGATTTTAGTCAATATTAGACTTTAATAAACTTTAGTTAACATGACTTGTATCAAATTACTTTTAGAATTTTCTTAACAGTATTAGTTTTGAGATAATAAATAAAACACATTATAATTTAAATAAATATGAAAGTTACAGTTGTAGGTGCAGGTGCCGTTGGTGCTACCTGTGCAGAGAATATAGCCAGAAAAGAACTCGCTGAAGAAGTTGTACTACTGGATATCAAAGAAGGTCTGGCCGAAGGAAAGGCAATGGATATGAACCAGTGTGCAACATTAAATGGCTATGATACTAAAATTATTGGATCAACAAATGATTATGAAAAGACAGCTAATTCTTCAGTTGTTGTAATCACTTCTGGTATCCCAAGAAAACCAGGAATGACAAGAGAGGAGTTGATCGGAACAAATGCCGGTATAGTAAAAACTGTTACTGAAAATATACTTAAATATTCACCTGAAGCTATCATCATTGTAATTTCTAATCCAATGGATACAATGACATACCTTGCTGTGAAGAGCAGTGGTGTGCCTAAAGAGAGAATAATTGGAATGGGAGGAATTCTTGATAGTAGTAGATTTAAATTCAGACTTTCTGAAGCAATGGATTGTTCTCCAAATGATCTGCAAGGTGTAGTTATTGGTGGACACGGTGATACTACCATGATACCTTTAATAAGACATGCAACTTATAATAGTACTCCTGTTACAAACTTCCTTTCTACTGACCAGCAGGAGCATGTCGTTAAAGAAACAATGGTAGGCGGTGCTACCCTGACAAAATTAATAGGGACATCAGCATGGTATGCTCCAGGAGCAGCAGGAGCATATTTGGTTGAGAGCATTGTAAGAGATAAGAAAAAAATATTCCCTTGTTGTGTCTATCTGGATGGAGAATACGGACAATCAGATATTTGTATTGGTGTACCAGTTGTAGTCGGAAAGAATGGATGGGAGAAAATCGTAGATTATAAATTGAATGATGATGAACAAGCAAAATTCAATGAAAGTGCAGATGCAGTGAGAAAAATGAACGCTGTTTTGAGTGAAATGAATCTTATCTAAGATCAAACACATAATTTAATTGAGCCACCTTAAGGTGGCTTTTTTGTTTAAATTAGAGGTAATATTTTACAGATAGTAAATTGACAATATTCTAATGCTCCAAAGATTTCAAAAATTAGTTGATCAAAGCAATCTTATAAGCCGTGATTTAAGCTGGATGCAATTCAATCGAAGAGTTCTTGATCAGGCAAAAAAGGAAGAAAGAAATCTATTCGATAGATTAAAATTCATTGCAATTACGGCTTCTAATGCTGATGAGTTTTTCATGATTCGCGTAGGATCTCTTTATAATTACATAGATTTTGGTAAGGACAGGATAGACTACTCGGGGCTTAGGGTAATGTCATTTA
>CAYTFO010000166.1:0-8660 GCA_964437135.1 uncultured Roseivirgaceae bacterium
GATATCATTGCCGTAAAAGGTGATGTGCTCCGATATATCAGCTTACTTCAGGATGTTGATATGGTAATAAAACATGGTAAAAGAGTCAAATAGAAAAATATTTTTTATGTTTAACTCCATCAAAGCAGCTAAATATGAATTTTTTAATAAACATTGCACAGGTTTTCCTGTATTCAATGAAACTATGTTTCAAAAAAGTTTTTAGAATTTCACATAAATCTCCCAAAACAACTCAAGTTACCTGATAATTAATTTTCCACTTGATTTTGACTGGTCTGTGCTAAATTCAATTGTGTAGGTCCCGGTAGTAAGATGAGAAATATCTAATTTTATTTTATGAACTTCATTTGTTTTCTTAAACTCATTGTTGTAAACTTTCTTTCCATTCAATGAGTAAATGTTAACTTCATAATTTTGTCTGTACGTATTGTCAATTTTTATGTTTAACTGATCTTCAACAGGATTCGGAAAAATCGATATACCTCTTTTCGCAAGATTAACAAGCCCCAGTAATTCTTCAACTGACAGAGTAAATGCCTCCACAGTAAATCCGCCTCTCGCATCCGATGCTTCTACCAGAATTCTGAAAATATCTTCAGAACTTGAAATAACCAATCCTTCTGCAGCAAGACTAGACCCGGAAATTGAAAATGATACATTATCATCACTACCCTCACCATCAATGAGAAAATATTCCAATTCATCTTCGTCCTGGTCAATAGCAGCAAAATTACCGATAACATCACCACTTGACACATCAGATTGAATTACCAGATTATCAAGCGTTAGATCTGTTGGTGGATCGTTACTATCAAGAACTTCAATAATCAAATCCTGCTCCAATGTACTTCCCGCACTGTCGGTAACTCTCACTCCCACACTCAGATTTGCATTCGTTTCGAAATCCACACTATCAATACTGAATAAAGTATCAGAAGAAATTGAAAACTGATCAGTTCCATTCATTAATTCATAGCTAAAAAAGTCATTTTCATCCTGATCCTGAGTGACAAAAAATCCAACAAAAGATGGAATCGATGAATTCTCTGAAATGGATGAATTAGATAAACTTACATCTGTTGGTGGGTCGTTCCTGTCGAGAACACCAATTGCAAATATTTGGACAATTGTTTCGGCTGAAGCGGCTGAAGCTTCTACCCTGATATTTAATGTGTTTTGAAGCTCAAAATCTACTGCTTCAATCAATCTTAAAGTATCATTTTGAATTTGAAACTTAGTGTTATCCTCATCTCCAAAACCTGC
Source organism: uncultured Roseivirgaceae bacterium (assembly GCA_964437135.1). Classification (GTDB taxonomy): domain Bacteria; phylum Bacteroidota; class Bacteroidia; order Cytophagales; family Cyclobacteriaceae; genus CAYTFO01. The sequence continues at coordinate 1,264 of CAYTFO010000166.1, forward strand.
CACTAAACTAAAATCAGGAGACGACACATCAGTGTATTCCAGGTTACCTACAATTGGGTCAGAGTTATCATTTTCAAGAACAGTATTAGCTGATAGTATTATTTCTCCATCAGCAGGCTGGTCATCTCTTATTACAAAATTATCAATTGCAGCTCCTTCATCTGTAATACTAAAATCGGAAGCAAAAAAGAATGCCAGTTGGACTATTGATTCACCAGCTAAAAAACTTAAATCTGCTGAAGCACGCAAATAGCCATCTGTTGAATCTGACCCTGTCCATGCTAATTCTCCTCCATAAACATCGGCAATGGCATTATACCAATTAGAAATGGCTTTAGATGTATCAATGATCGAAAAAGTTTGATTTAGATCGGTTCTATATGCTAGTACTAAACCATCATATTCATTTTCTATTTTATAACTCAGATCAAATTCAACTATAGGTAATACTAGTCCGGAAAAATCAAAAACAGGTGTCTCCGCAGCATCATTTACATTATTAGGATAATTGTTATCAAGATCTGTCATAATTGCATTGACACCACTAGCTGCATTACTAAGGTTGCTCTGAGATGGACTTCCTCTCTCCCAAATACCATTTAATATCCAACCATTTTCAGCACTCTCAAATCCCTCTTCGTACGGGAATACGTCTATTGCTACTACATTATTTATTTCTACTTCAAGTGAATCATTTTCTGACTTTTCATCACCTGAAATTGAAACTGAGGCGGAAAGAGTAGCTAATTCAATTCCCGTAAAATCAAAGCTTTGAGTAAAAGTATGTTGGTAAGAATTTCCGGAAGCAATGCTCTCAGTTATCTGCTCTGATTGTTGAAGTTCTCCATTAATACTGTAAGCAACCTCAAAACCAGATACTGATTGTGATCCCAGATTATCTATTGTAATCACAATCTCTTCAATTCCAAGTCTCCCTGACAAAGGCTGATCTATTGAGGTTAAAGCAAGGTCAATAGATGACACGGGTACATTAGCCGTATAAACTCCATTTCCATGTGTTCCGGCTACAATTAAACCATCCGAGTTTCTGGTTACTACATGTTCAACAACTACCGCACCGAGATTATCTATATCCTGCTGAGTCCAGTTTGTAGCACTTCCATTAATAGTAGTTGTTGTAAAAAGTCCCACACTTGTCCCCACTATATATAAATCACCATTTCCTATGATTCTTGTAGTTCTGACTGATGGCCCATTTCCACTTCCATCTTCATTTTCTTCCAGGTTTCCTGAAACGTGTTCCCACGAATTTCCTCCATCTGACGTATAAAAAATACTCTGCACCTGGTAGTTTGATACAGTTACTAAAACTTCATCAGGATTTTCTTCATTTACCGCGATTCCGGATATATAATTCCCATCAAAAAGATTGGAAGTCAGATTCTTTACTGTCGGAGATCCACTTTTTGCATTTTCAACTTTGAAGAAATCACCTCTTGAAGTGCCCAAATAAGTACTGCCGTTCCCTATGACACCAAACTCAGAAATTACTCCATCGCTACTTATAGTTATACTTTTCCAACCATTAGTAGTATTTCCATTCAGTGCATTTGTATTTACATACAGATCCGTATCTCCCCCGAGGTAAAAGATATCGTTATCAACCGGGTCAAGGTAGAATGGTGTTATGAACAAGCTCGTAGAATATCCTGATTGAGGTGTATATTCAAAAAACTGATTGGGACTCGGATCATTTGCATTGGAATATGTAGTTCTGTAAATAAAAGCGTTCTGTGCTGACAAAAATCTCGTCAGCCCATCATTTGAAAATGCACTGTAGGCTCCGTCACCTCCAAAAGGACTCACCCAGTTTACAGTTGAACTTGTCGAACTTGTAAACCAGGTCCCATTATCCTGAAAACCAGCCAATATCTGATCTTCTGCACCTATAGAAACTGCATAAACCTGTGTAGTTAAATAACCATTATTGAGAGGCCTCCAATTTATTGGCAAAGTAGTATTTTCAGTCACACGAATATCATCTGTTGATTGTAGTCCGCCATCATTTCCTGAAATTACCCGATTGGGATTGGATGGGTAAAAAACAAAACTGTGCTGGTCCGGGTGATGCTCAGGATACAATGCAAACGAATTATTTCGAGGGGTGTATCCTCCAATCCAATCCGTATTAGAGGATGTAGCAAACCCATCGGTTGATCGCCACAGGTTTCGTCCACCGATTATGAGAAAATTCTCATCGTCTGGTTTAACTTTTACTAATAAATCATACCCTCCCTGTGAATTAAAATCTCCGGTGAAAGTGGAGTCTTCATCAGCTCCCAACTGAGGAAGGTTATCCGAACGATCATCCCAGTTGAGTGTTTGTTTATCATAGCGCAACAAAGCATGTCCTGTTGGATATAAACTTGAACTACTTGACGTTTCAGATAATAAATAGACAATATTCTCATTTGAAGGGGCAATGGCTAGTTCTCCCCTATCTCCGGGTCCAAGAGTTGGAAAATTATTTCCTGAAATATTGGTCCAGTTAAGACCATCATCTTCTGAATATAAAACTCCTTCAGTTACAATAAATGCAAATAAATTACCCTGAGAATCTACGACTATATCCGACCAACCATCGGAAGACATATCATAAGAAAATGCCCATGAATTTCCTCCGTCGGTAGATTTGTAGATTCCAAAATAGTTGGCAACGAAAATACTTCCGGTTGTTGGACTCACTACAATTTCATGATTATAATCGAAGCTATTCTCATTAAAAATTGCCTGATCTGTAATGGTAGAACTTAGTATTGTCCAGGTCTGCCCATTATCAACCGATTTGTAAACTCCATTTCCGTAATAAAATGAAAATGCACCCGAACCACTTGCAGAGTTACCTGCAAACTCACCTGTTGTATAATACCAGGTATCTCGCTGACTGTCTCTGGGATCCTGCGCAATTGCAGTTACACTTTGATGTTCATTACTCCCTGTTGTTTTATTCCATGTCTGACCTCCGTCTGTACTTCTCCACATGCCTCCGGATACCCCACCTGCTAAAATTATATTTTCATTGTCAAGGTCTAACGCTAAAGCACGGGTCCTTCCACCCACATTAAAAGGGCCCCTGTTGGTCCATTGTAATGTGTTATCAACTCTTGCATTTTGTCCGTTTCTGAGATTATTTTCATAGAAAATCACTTCCTCCTGATAAATGCCTGGTGGTATTTGTCCGGTTTTTGGATCTGCAGTTTTTAAAACCTCAAATTCCCACCGAGACTGGGGATTATCTTTTGGGGATTTCGACTGGATTTTGGACAGCAATCTGCCCATTGAATTTTTCTGCTGTAATTGAGCAAAACCTAAAAAACCCATTAAACATAAAGCGGCGACTAGTTTAAATTTCATAAGTGGTGATTTTTTCTACTGTATTTTTCTAACAAACTGAAGTACATTTTCCCCTGCCAATGCCGGGGTACTTTCAATTATTATTTCTATCTGACCTGCATTTCCCTCAAGCCCCTGTATAAACAATGTGTCTTTTTTATACACCTGAGCTGTAAAACCAGCTCCTTTTTCAACAACTTTTTTGATAACTACTATACTTCCGGCTTCATCCAATTCAAGTAATTCTGCAATTACCTGACATTGACCGGGTGCTACACTAGTGGGTTTCACAATAGGTTGATCTGATCTTTCATTGCTTACCGAATTGTTTTTTGCCTTACAAGACCATAAGACAAGAAATAGAGCTAATATGAAATATTTCATTAAGAGACATTGATTTAACCTTAAATATAGTTTTTTTTATCGCGCTGGTTTTTATTCCTTATGTTAACAATTAATATTCTTCAAGGAATACTTCTTTTCCAGTTTCTGCAGATCGGATAGCAGCGTCTAATATTTCCATCACTACCATATTATTCTCTAATGACGAAAGGTCAAATGAATCCGGTTTTATTTTTCCTGAAATGACACCTGATAAATAGGAAAATGGATCATTTAGAGGATAATTCCTGTCCTGCAAAGAGATCACTGAATCAGATTTTGATTCATTCAGCCTTACTATTAAATCACTGTGATTCTTTGCAATTCCATACCCCAAAGTACCGTATACTTCCATATCTTTTCTTGCAAATGTCCAGCTCCAGGAAGCCTGAATAACTCCCTGCATATCATCATAGTTTAACAGAATAGTAGCATCATCGTCAACATTTGGATATAAATCAGGCTTAGTTGTTCTTAACGATGCATATACTGAATTTGGTTTTTGACCTTTCTTTAACCAGGTTATCAGATTAGCTCCATAACATCCAAAATCCGTAACAGCACCTCCTCCATTTAGTTCTGGATTGGTCAACCATTCCAAAAACTCATCATTTACTCCGATTTCTTTTGGCCCATGATGACCATCATTGACGATAATCCTTCTTAACTCTCCAAATTGGCCATCATCGTAAAAGTTCTTGATTTTGTGATTGGATGGATACCAGGTGGTCTCATAATTTGTCAGTAACTGTATTTTATGTTGCCTGGCCAAGTTATACATCTCGTTTGCATGTTCAAGATTAACCGCCAATGGTTTCTCCACCATGACGTGAATGCCTAAAGGCGCACATTTTTGAACAACTTCAAGATGACCCTGAATGGTATTAAATGCTGTAACAGCTTCAGGTTTTACATTTTCAAGCATCTTATCTATATCATCATAAACCAAATCCATCGAATATCCGTGTTGTTTGCTATACCTTCCGGCCAATTCACGGTTAGGTTCCACAATAGCAACAATCTCAATATCACCGATCTCATCTCCTCCTAAAATCCAATGAACATGGGTATGTACAAGTCCAATTACAGCAACTTTTAATGGCTTTTCAGGTATATCTATTGCCTCCTCAGGCTCCGGAGTTGGTTTGGTTTCATTTTTCACATTGGACTGATTACAAGCAAAAAAAATCAAGAACAATACTGCAAATTTCTTCATAGCACTAAAATAAAAATACTCCTTAATTTAAATATGAAAATCAATGATAGTGAATAAAGGGTTACTCCATTTACGAAATTTAATTGAATAGTTCATCGAATTGTTGTATTTTGAATTATTATTTAAACTATAAATAATGCTCACCAACCTGCAAAAAAGTAAAATGACCCATTTGTTTAAAATCATGGATTTTGACCATAATGGGTTTATCCAGTTGTCTGACCTCACGGGAATAACGGATAATATATGCATCATAAAAGGTGTAATGGATGGAAGTCCGATTGAAAACATTCTGGAAATAGCCTCTAAGCATATTTGGAAATCTCTATCTAAGTTTCACGAAAGAGAAGAAATCGAAACCTGCTCATTAGAGGACTGGCTGCTTTTTATTGATCATTATTTGGTAAATCGAGATGAACCAGTTATAAAATTTTATGCGGAAAGATTAGCTGAAAACTTATTTGATGTATTCGATCAAAATGATGATGGCATGATTTCCAAACTGGAATACATGGCTATTTTTATTTCCTTCAGAGTAGATATCAAGCAGACAAATGATTGTTTCGGAAGGTTGGATCTCAATAGCGATGGATTTATTTCCTACGAAGAATTTACAAAAGCTGTATTTGAATATATAAAAAGTGATAACCCGGATGATCCTGGAAATTATATTTTTGGAGATATAGAAAATTACTATTTCTCTACAAGAAAAATCAATTTTTAATATTGTATATCATTACTGGCATCAATTCACAATTAGATTAATGGAAAAAAGAAGAAACTTTATCAAAAAATCATCAGTAGTAGGAGCTGCTTTAACACTTGGCTTCCCTAATATTTCGTTCTCTCAAAATCAGAAAAAAGCAAGGATTGGATTGATTGGAATGGGATTGCGTGGAAGATCACATTTAAGTCTTTGTCTGCAGAGGGAGGATGTAGAAGTTGTGGCAATATGCGATATTGATCCGGATGCGATCAAAAAATCGCAGGAGATGGTAAAAAAGTCTGGTAAAAAGCAGCCTGTCTCATTTTCAAAGAATGACTTTGACTGGCAAAACCTCCTGAAAATAGAAGAAATGGAGGGTGTAATCATCTCTACTCCCTGGTCCTGGCATGCTCAAATGGCTGTAACTACTATGAAATCAGGGAAATATGCTGGGGTTGAAGTACCTGTTGGTTTGACGGTAGAAGAATGCTGGGATGTTGTAAATACCTCGAACGAAACAGGTATGCCTTGTATGTTGTTGGAAAATGTTTGTTACAGAAGGGATGTAATGGCGGTGCTAAATATGGTAAGAAAAGGAATGTTTGGTGAATTGATTCATTTGGAGGGCGGGTATCAACATGACCTGAGAGAAGTAAAATTTAATGATGGTGTTAACCCTTATGGTGGAGGAGTAGAGTTTGGTGAGAAAGGATTTTCTGAAGCAAAATGGAGAACTCAACATTCTGTAAATCGCAACGGAGACTTGTACCCTACTCATGGAATTGGGCCAGTTGCGGAAATGCTAAACATAAACTATGGCAATAAATTCGATTATCTCACATCCATGGCAACAAAGTCGAGGGGTCTTCATAATTATATTGTTGAAAATGGAGGTGAAGATCACCCTAATGCTAACGTTGAATTTAAATTGGGGGATGTAGTCACTACCATAATCAAATGTAGTAATGGTGAGTCGATCACTCTATTTCATGATACAAATCTTCCCAGACCTTATTCTTTAGGGTTTAGGGTTCAGGGAACAAAAGGAATCTGGATGGATCTTAATGACTCAATTTATCTGGAAGGAACTTCGAAGGAAGCACATAGATGGGAGTCTGACAAAGAATATCTCGAAAAATACGATCATCCTTTGTGGAAGAAATATGGAGAATATGCAAAAGGTGCAGGTCACGGAGGAATGGATTATTTAGTTGTTCACGCTTTTGTAGAAGCCATAAAACAAAATAGTCAGACACCTATTGATGCTGCGGATAGTGCCAGTTGGAGTGTAATTACAGCATTATCAGAAAAGTCGATTGCCCTTGGAAGCGAGCCGGTCTTTTTCCCTGATTTCACTAAAGGAAGCTGGATGAAAAGAAAACCCGTATTTGCATTGGATGACTCTTATTGATGATAAACATGAAAATCTGGTTGCAATACTGGATGATTTTGGAATTCAGAACATAAATAAGATTAGCAAATTATTGGGTGGACATATAAATGACACCTATAAAATCGAATCAGAGAAAAGCTGGACACTCCAAAAAATCAATAAACATGTTTTTAAAAACCCTGAGATCATATTCAGAAACTTAAGTGAAATTCAAAAATATTTTAGTGGATACAAGATGATTCCTGGACAGGACGAATTTTTTCAGTATCAAAAATCAAAGAATGGAAATCTTTATTCAATAGATAAGGAAGGGGAATACTGGAGAATTAACCCCTTTCTTTCCGATA
>CAYTFO010000167.1:0-4351 GCA_964437135.1 uncultured Roseivirgaceae bacterium
GGGTTTTACATGGGACATGGGGCCTTCTTGGTATTGGATGCCCGATGTTTTTGAAACATTTTTTTCACACTTCAATAAAAAGCCTTAAGATTATTACTCACTTGAAAGACTAGACCCTTCATACAGGGTGCGCTTTGAAGACGAATTTATAGACATTCCAGCTAAAATGAATGAACTGGAGGAGTTGTTTGAGACTTTTGAAGCCGGTAGTAGCCTTCAATTAAGAAAATTTCTTTCGCAGGCAAAATATAAATATGAAGTTGGAATAAACGATTTGGTATATAAACCTAGTCGGTCGGTTACTGAATTTATCGACCTGAGATTACTTTATGGGCTTTTAAAAATGGATGTTTTTACTTCCATGAGAAAGCATGTTCATAAATTCTTCAAAAACGATAAGTTGAGAGAATTAATGGAGTTTCCTATTTTGTTTTTAGGTGCAACACCAGAAAATACCCCGGCCCTCTACAGCTTAATGAACTATGCTGACATAAGCCTGGGTACATGGTATCCTGAAGAAGGAATGCATTCCGTTGTAAAGGCTATGGTAAAACTAGCTGAAGAACTTGGTGTCAAAATAAAGCTATCCGAAGAAGTAACAGGTTTTAAATATGATTCTAAAACAATTACACATGTTATTACCAGTTCAAATGAATATAGTACTGATGTAGTAGTTGGTGGTGCTGATTATCAATATTTAGACCAGCACATTCTGGATGATCAGTATAAAAACTATTCATCTAAATATTGGGAGTCAAGAACGATGGCTCCCTCTTCACTTTTATTCTATTTGGGAGTAGATAAAAAAATAAATCATCTTTTGCATCACACTCTATTTTTTGATGAAGATTTCAATATGCATGCAAGCGAAATTTATGAAGATCCAAAATGGCCATCAAAGCCACTTTTATATACTTCTGCTACAAGTAAAACTGATGTTAATGCTGCCCCTGATGGTAACGAAAACCTTGTTATTCTCATTCCGGTAGCTCCGGGATTGCAAGATGATAATGAAACCAGGGAAATATATTACGATTGGGCGATGGATAAATTGGAAAAATATACCGAGACAAACATAAGAGATCATGTAGTTGTAAAACGATCCTACGCTCATAATGATTTTATAGATGATTATCACTCTTTCAAAGGAAATGCCTACGGTCTGGCAAATACTTTGATGCAAACTGCAATTCTTAAACCCGGTCTTAAAAACAAAAAGCTAAAAAATTTGTATTTTACCGGTCAGCTTACGGTTCCAGGGCCAGGTGTCCCTCCTTCTCTTATTTCGGGAGAGGTTGTTGCGAATGAGATAAAGAAAGACTTTAAACTGTAGAAATGAAGGATCTTTTTACAACCACAACTTATGAATGCAGTAAATTAATCACTGAGCATTACAGCACTTCATTTACTTTAGGTATAAAGACACTAGACAAGAGTCTTCATTATCCAATTTTTGCTATTTATGGTTTTGTGAGATATGCAGATGAAATTGTTGATACATTTCATGACTATGACAAGGAAGATTTGTTGAAAAGGTTTAAGAATGATACCTACACTGCTGTCAAAGAAAAAATTAGCTTGAACCCGGTTCTCCACTCATTTCAGGATGTGGTCAACACATACAACATAGAGCTGGATTTGATTGAAGCTTTTTTGAAGAGTATGGAAATGGATATTAAAGAAAAGGCATATAATCAGGAAGGCTATGAAGAATACATTTATGGTTCTGCAGAAGTTGTCGGGCTAATGTGTTTGAGAGTTTTCCTTAATAGAGATGAAGAACAGTATCAAAAGCTTAAGCCCTCCGCAAAAAGTCTTGGATCAGCTTTTCAAAAAGTTAATTTCCTTAGGGATCTAAAAAGTGATTTTAGCGAAAGAGGAAGAGTTTATTTTCCAGGAGTTGATTTTACAAATTTTGAAGAAGTTGATAAAAGGAATATAGAAGCTGATATTCAAAAAGACTTCGATCATGCTTTGGAAGGAATAAAAAAACTACCTACCAGTTCGAGACTTGGAGTATATCTTGCCTATATCTATTATCTTAAATTATTTGATAAAATTAGAAATGTCCCTTCATCAAGAATCTTAACAGAAAGAGTTCGAATACCTGACTTCAAAAAAATGATCTTGCTGACAAAGACTTATTTCATGCATAGGTTCAGATTGATTTAATGCTGACCTTAACAATAAATAATATTTTTCAATTCAGTGAAAACATTTTGTTTTGAATGTTGGAATTTAAGGAGAAGTCGCTATTTATGCATTAATACTACATTTTAGTAAAAAGTATTAACCGAATATTTTTAAAAAAACACTTAAAAAGTCAACATAATTGTCATTTTTAGGTTTTAAAGTTATGTTAAATCTCCAGGTACAAATAGATCATAATTCAGGTTTTTGCTTCGGCGTAGTTTATGCAATTGAAATGGCTGAGGAAATACTTGATACAGAAGGAAGATTATACTGTCTGGGCGATATTGTACATAATGATGAAGAGGTTAAGAGACTCGAAAAGAAAGGGCTTTTAATTATCAATCATGACCAACTTGGCTCTTTAAAAAATGAAAAAGTACTAATAAGAGCTCATGGTGAACCTCCATCTACTTATCAACTCGCCATTGAAAATAATCTAACTTTAATAGATGCCTCATGTCCGGTTGTTCTCAAATTGCAAAATCGAATTAAAAATTCGTATGATAAAAAAGAGAACATATACATCTATGGTAAACATGGACATGCAGAAGTTGTGGGTTTACTAGGTCAAACTAATAATGATGCCGTTGTTTTTCAGGATATAAATGAGTTGGACATAGAAAAACTACCAAAAAACGTAACTCTATACAGCCAAACCACTAAAAGCACAGATAACTTTTACGATATCAAAGAAAAACTGCAATCATCCGGAATAGAGGTTAATGCTAATGATACCATTTGCAGACAAGTTTCCAATCGTGATAAAGAATTACGTGATTTTTCAAAGAATTTTGATAAAATAGTTTTTGTTTCAGGAACTAAATCATCAAACGGAAAAGTTCTTTATAATATTTGCAAAGAGAATAATCCAAATACTTATTTTGTTTCTAATAAAGAAGAGCTAAATAGGGATTGGTTTTCAAAAAATGATTCAATTGGAATATGTGGGGCGACCAGTACACCAATGTGGTTAATGGAAGAAGTGAAAGAAGAATTACAGAATTATTGAAATGAATATCTTTATTAATTTGTCACTAATTATAGTAACATTTTTCTTTATGGAGTTTGTAGCCTGGGCAACTCATAAATATGTTATGCATGGCTTTTTGTGGGTTTGGCACAGATCTCATCATACTGTCCATGTTCATTCTCTTGAGTTAAATGATCTGTTTGCAGTAGTTTTCAGTGTTCCTTCAATTGCACTAATTGTAATTGGCTTTGAAATGGAAGCTTTTACCTGGTTAAAATTTGTTGGATTTGGAATACTGGGATATGGAGTTTTTTATTTTGTTTTTCATGATTTGATAGTACACCGAAGAATCAAATTCAATTACAAACCGAAAACAAAGTACATGAAAAGGATTATGAATGCTCATTATATTCATCATAAAACTCATACAAAAGAAGGAGCAGAAGCATTTGGGTTTTTATATGCTCCAAAAAAGTATGAAGTTTGAGGTGAATTACCTTTTACTACATTGATGAATCCAGAGCATTTTTTTAATCAACAGATTAAAAAACATAAACTTAAAGAATCCAAATTATCCAGATCGTCAAACCTGTTTATTCTCTACAGGTTAATTTCATTTGGGTCTATTGCAATTGCTTTTTATCTGGGCATTTCATTAGAAAATCCACTACCAATCTTTGTAGCCCTGTCAATTCTTTTACTATTTTTTTACTTGGTATCGATCCATAGAAATATTGAAAATAAAAAGCTTTTTTTTAGAACTCTAATTGAGTTGAATGAAGAAGAAATTAAAAGATATTATGGAGAACTGCCTGATGATCAACGGGGCAGAAAGTTTCGATCGATTAAAAGTTTATTTGCTGGAGACTTAGACTTATTTGGAGAGCATTCTCTATTCCAACATATTTCAAGATGTTTTTTAAGAGAGTCTAAACTTAAACTTGCAAAGTTTTTAACCGAACCTGAGCTGGAAAAATCAACTGTCGAGAAAAGACAAAATATTATCAGATCTTTAACTCACAAGATTGAATGGTCTCAGAAATATTTGTCAGTTATTCGGTTTTCACATTTGAAATCGAAAGAAGAAATTGAAACAGATTCAATCTTTAAAGACTTCGATAATCACACCGGCAAGTCCCTTGGGTTTCTTATCCTTATTTTGTTAATGATTTCCTGCTCTGTTTTATT
>CAYTFO010000167.1:4361-8622 GCA_964437135.1 uncultured Roseivirgaceae bacterium
AGACAGACGACAGACAGACATGGCTGTGACAATAGCCCATCCTATGCATAAAATTTGATGGCTATAATGCTTCTATTCAACTCAAAGCATTCCTGTATCACACCAGCAACGTCTACGCGGTGAAGATGTACTTTTATTATTATTTTTTTTTAAAGTCATAATTATGTTTTATTTTCATACTTTTTAGGTTTAATTCCATTCTTCAGCCTTTTAATTATTGGAGTTATCAATTATGGAATAATGGTAAGGTACCAATCTAAAGTACTTCACTTAAGTATTAAAACGGACCATCTTGTTAAATATATCCAATTGCACCTGAGAGCCATGAGATTTATTTATGAAGAAAATTTTAACTCCAATGAGCTTAAAGAGCTGGCCAGTCCTATTAATAAAACTGCGTTATTAGAGATCCAAAAGCTTGAGAATACATTAAGATGGCTGGATAGCAGGGGAAATATGTTTTATGGTATCATAAACGCATTTTTAGTGCTGGATCTGATTCTGTTTTTTCGTTTGATCAAGTGGATCAATAAAAATAAGTCTGAATTACCAAAATGGATGGAAACTGTTTATGATTTTGAAATGTATTGTAGTATTTCTTCATTTTACTTTCAAAACCCTGAATTTAACTTTCCCACATTATTCGATGAAGGAACACTTCTAAATTCAAAAGAAATAGGTCATCCTTTAATCAGAAAAGAATCCAGAGTCTATAACGACTTTTCATTTGGAAAAGAAAAGCTTTATCTGGTAACGGGTTCGAATATGTCAGGTAAAAGTACATTTTTAAGAACAGTTGGAATTAATGTTCTTATGGCCTGGTGTGGACTTCCCGTTTGTGCAGAGGAGATGAGCCTTTCAAGATTTATTATCTTCTGTAGTATGAGAACGCAGGACAATCTTGCTGAAAATACTTCTTCTTTTTATGCAGAACTAAGAAGAATCAAGCTTCTCTTAAGTTTATTACATAAGAATGAAATTCCTGTAATATTTTTTCTTGATGAAATATTGAAAGGCACCAATTCATCTGATCGTCATTCCGGAGCAATGGGGATAATTAAAAAATTAATTGTTGCAAATTCCATAGGCTTTATTTCCACTCATGATCTAACACTCGCTGATGAGTATGAAACCAACAAAAAAGTAAAAAATATAAGCTTCAATAGTGAATTAGTGAATGGAGAGTTATTGTTCGACTATAAAATAAAAAACAGCAAATGTATTTCGACCAATGCTTCCCAGCTAATGAAAAATATGGGCATAATCGACTAGTTAGAATATAAAATTTGCAATGACTTCGAACTCACTGTAATTCGTTCAGACACCTTTCCTATTCCTTGCTGGTCAATATCTAAATTTTCAATAATATACTTCCAATCACCTTCTCTTAGTGATACATCCTGATCTTCATCTGAGCCATTAATTATAACAGTAATCCATTTCCATGTGTCCTTATTAGCATAGGGTCCAATTGTGTAGCTGATCAACAAGGGATTTTGAAGTGAATCAAATTTAAGTTTCTCGATAATCTCTTCTTTTTGAGTTATTCTAAATGCAGGATGATTTTTCCTTAATTGAATCAAGCTTTTATGAAAATTGAAAACTTCTAAATATTTCTCTTTATCTACCCATTTAATACTATTGATCGAATCCGGGCTTTCAAATGAGTTCTCATCAAAATTTTTGGTCCTTAGAAATTCAGCACCACTATGTATAAAAGGAATTGCCTGAGATGTAAGTACAATTCCATTTGAAAGGCACTGCAATTTTATGAGATGGTCAATTTCAGCATTCGGATTTGATAATTGTAATTTATCAAACAGTGTATAATTATCATGACAAGATACATATCCAATCATTTTTCCTGCATCATCCGCCCAGAATGTATCTGTGTAAACAACTTCCTTTATGTTAACTTGTGGGTGTTTTACTCCTGCAGCAATCCCAAATTTGACACTTTCTCTATAGTTTTGATTTCCTGAAACAAATCCTTTATCCTTTCCATTGCTATAGTGTCCTTTTATACCGTCTCTGAATTCATCAGAAAAAATTGCGATTTGACCAAGTTTGGAAGAATTTTCCTTGAGTGCTCTTTGATACTTCTTTAGCGGACTTTGACCTGCAGCCCACCCTTCTCCATACAGCAAAACATTAGGGTTAATTTTTTTAAGCTCTGTCTCTATCAGGTTCATGGTTTCAATATCCATAACTCCCATCAGGTCAAATCTAAAGCCATCTATATGATATTCATTCATCCAGAATTTTAGAGATTCAACTATGTAGTCCCGGACATATTCTTTTTCAGAAGCAACCTCATTTCCACACGCAGAAGCATTAGAAAATTTCCCTTCCTTATTTTTTCTATAATAATAGTCCGGTGAAAAAAATTGAAAAGAGTGTTGATCTACAGATGTTGTATGGTTATAAACTACATCCATTATTACACCAATATTTTTCTTATGCATTGATAAAATCACGTATTTAAATTCACTAATCCTAATAAGCGGATCAAAGGGATCACTAGCAAATGAACCTTCCAGTGCATTAAAATTTAAAGGTTCATAACCCCAATTGTAAGGTGTTGGAATTTGTGTTTCATCAATTGATTTAAAATCAAATACAGGCAATAAATGGACATGAGTGATTCCCAATTCAACCAGATGATCAAGACCTGTCGAAACAGATTTAAATGAAGTATTAGATTCACTTAACCCGATAAATTTTCCTCTATTTGTAACTCCACTACTGGTATCCATGGTAAAGTCCCTGACGCTCATTTCATATAAAACAGCATCATTTGGAGAATTTAGCGGTACAAATCGATCATTTTCCCAACCTTCAGGATTTACAGTAGATGGTAATGCGACATATCCTTTGAGTCCATTTACAGAAACAACTTTTGCATAAGGATCGATTATTTTTTTGGATAGTTTTTGCTCTCTTAAAAATTGTAAATCATAATAAAGACCTGAAATAGAATCGCTTTCAAACATCCATATATCATTTTCTTTTTTTATCAGGGAAGATGATTTTGATGGGTTTTGCTGATTATAATGATCATAAAAATTAATAATGACATTATCTGCCATTTGTGACCAAACCCGTAATTGCCAAGTTTTTTCAGTTTTTTGAAACCCAAAGGTGATTAATCCGTTGTATGTATGGGTGTTTTTTTGTGTGATAGTCAAAGATTCTAAATAAAGTATACATTTAACTAAATAATAAATTAAAAATAAGGAGTTAAAAAAATAAAAGTTGAGCATAAGGGATTTACTTGATAATATTTAGATTATCGTTGAAAAATATTAAATTTACTTAATAAAGTTGTTTTTTTATCAAACACCTAATAGTCACCAGTTCCAGCTTAGACATTTTATTTACCTAACTAAAAAAACCACGGATATGGCTAGTACAAAAACCGATGAGCTTTGGGAACCGATCCCCGGATTTAAAAATTATGAAGTTTCTTCAAGAGGAAGGATCCGAAGTGTTAATCGAAAGGTATGGCATAAGGGAAGTAAAACCCATATGAACCTAAAAGGAAGACTTATGAAACAAAGGTGGAATAAGCTATGTAAATGTTATTTCCTCGACCTCATTGATGATGAAGGAAAACGCAGAACAGTTTATCCACACAAAGAAGTTGCAAAAGCATTTGTCAAAAACCCAGACCCAGAAAGTTATTCAATGATTATTCATGATGATAATAATCCAAGAAATAATCATGCTGACAATCTCAAATGGATGACTGCTTCAGATCATATGAAGTGGCAATTTGAAGTTGGAAATAAGAATAATTACAAAGTCTGGAAAACCAGAAAGAAACTTTATAGAAATGGTTTTAAACCTGAAACTGTACTTCCGGGAAGACCTCGAAAAAATCAGGAAGAAGCTTAAACAGTTTTGCTAATTTTTTTTCTGCAGGAAAAAGCAAAAGACTTGTTGATCATGTATTAATTACATAATTCAACAAGTCTTTTTGATTAAAAATCAAGTCCTCATTTTGAGTTTTGACCTTCTTTTGAGTTTTAGACCTTTCTGAATATTTAACAGATACCATACCAACTTTACTAAATATCTTATTATCAAACACTTAGAGAAGTCAAAGAAACTTTATAGAAGAATAACTGTACGTTATGGTACATTCCCCACATTACCCCGTCCAAAATTGATTTTTAAAAAGATATCAATTTCTCCCAGGGGTAATTAATTTCTCCCGCTAACGAGTGTAATACAATCCTTGTGTTTTTAATTTTGAGAT
>CAYTFO010000168.1:0-8604 GCA_964437135.1 uncultured Roseivirgaceae bacterium
TGTTATTTCCGGTTGGCTTTTACCACTGAAGATTATTCCGGGAGTAAGAATTGCTTTTGTGATTTTTATCGCGGTAGTTTTTTTAGTGTTATTGCTAAAAAGTAAGATCAAAATTCAAAATATTGGATTTTTCATTTTTTTCACAATTTATCTTGTGGGGAGGTCATACTATTCTAACGTCGATTATCACGAAAGTGAAAGGTATTTAAGTCTGGTTTATCCATTCTTTTTAATCGGAATTTTAATGCCAATGTTGGAGTGGCTTTGTTTGTTAGAAAATATCTTACTGAAGCGTTTAGCAAGTATTTTCACTATATGTTTGATTATTTACACAACATTTAGATCAATTTGGAATGATATTATTTGGTTTTAGAGTGCAAACACAGACAAAGTTGCTTTAATGTCAATAAACTTGCTTATAAAATTCTTAAACAAATATTTTTCAATCATAAAGCTTAAATTTGTTGTTCGACTGAGTCAAAGAATTTCAATATAAAATATATAAAATGGCGTCAAAATACGATTTAATAGTAATTGGGAGTGGTCCGGGTGGCTACGTAGCTGCAATTCGTGCATCTCAATTGGGAATGAAAGTAGGTGTAGTAGAAAGAGAAGAACTGGGTGGTATTTGCTTGAACTGGGGATGTATTCCTACGAAAGCACTTCTTAAAAGTGCTCAGGTTTATGAATACATAAATCATTCAAAGGATTATGGAATTGATGTAAAGGATGCTTCAGTTGATTTTGCTTCAATGGTCAAAAGAAGTAGGGAAGTTGCTGGTGGTATGAGTAAAGGGATTCAGTTTCTTTTCAAAAAGAATAAAATAGATCATTTGGATGGTCATGGTAAATTATTGAAAGGAAAGAAAGTAGAGGTCACAGGAAAAGACAACAAAAAAACTACCTATGAAGCAAAGCATGTAATACTAGCTACTGGTGGTAGGTCTCGTGAGTTACCTTCTTTGCCTATTGACAATGAAAAGATTATCGGGTACAGAAAAGCAATGGTAATGGATAAGCAACCAAAGAAAATGGTTGTTGTGGGTTCAGGAGCAATAGGAGTTGAGTTTGCATATTTCTACAATTCTATTGGGACGGAAGTTACTATTGTCGAATTTATGCCAAATATTGTTCCCGTTGAAGATGAAGAAGTGAGTAAAGCATTGGCCAGAAATTTTAAAAAGAATGGCATTAAAATAATGTTGGAATCTGAGGTAACGAAAGTTGATACTAAAGGAAACGGTTGTAAAGTAACTGTTAAGACGAAAAAAGGAGAAGAAATTCTGGATTGTGATGTTGTTCTTTCAGCAGTAGGTGTAACTACCAATCTCGAAAACCTTGGACTAGAAGAAACCGGTGTTAAAACCGAAAAAGGAAAGGTTATAGTAGATGATTACTACAAAACCAATGTAGATGGCGTATATGCAATTGGCGATATCGTTCATGGACCTGCGCTAGCACACGTAGCTTCTGCAGAGGGGATTATTTGCGTAGAAAAAATGGCAGGTCATTCACCGGAGCCATTGAACTATAATAATATTCCAGGTTGTACTTATTGTCAACCGGAAGTTGCATCTGTGGGCTACACAGAAAAAGGGGCAAAAGAAGCCGGCTATGAAATAAAAGTCGGTAAGTTTCCTTTCTCTGCAAGTGGAAAGGCAAAAGCAGCTGGAGCTCCTGATGGTTTTGTCAAAGTGATATTTGATGCAAAATATGGAGAATGGCTGGGATGTCATATGATTGGTGCTAATGTAACAGAAATGATAGCTGAAGCTGTTGCGGCCAGAAAACTGGAGACAACAGGACATGAAATTATTAAGACTGTTCATCCTCACCCAACTATGTCAGAAGCAGTAATGGAAGCAGCTGCGGATGCATACGGGGAAGTAATTCATTTATAGAATTATTTAATATAAACATTTAAGGCCGGGTTTTCCGGCCTTTTTATTTTATCATTCCCTCAGATTTGTACCAGCTTAACGTTTTTATCAGACCCTCTTTTATTGGAGTTTTCTCGTAATGCAGATCACGGGAAGCTAAATCAGATGAAATTTTTTGATTGCAGTTTTGAAGTAATTTGACCGAAGTTTTGGTTATTACGGCGGGTTTTCCACTTATTATAGACAAAAATCGATAGTAGGGAAGGGAAAGAAAAACCAGCCAATTTGGTAGAACCAGCCAATTCTTTTTTTTGCCTCCTAACTCTGAAATAAACCCAGCCAGATGTAAAAGTGAATAGTATTTCCCGGACATAATATACCTCTCGCCAGTTTTACCATGTTCAAGAGCTTTGATTGTTACATTTATTATGTCGTCCACAAAAACAAAATCATACCCTCCTTTAAGTAATGCTGGAATTTTACCATTATATAGATCTATTATGGCGCCTCCAAGTAAAGAAGGTTTGAAATCGTTAGGTCCATAAACAGAAGTAGGATTAATTATCAAAGCATCCAGTCCATCTTCTACTGCGTTCATGACTATTTTTTCTGCTTCAATTTTTGATTTATCATAGGCTGTTCCATCTTCAATATTTTTTCTTTTCTCATTTAGTATTTCATTAGATGGCAGTGGATCAAATACATCAATGGTACTGAAATGAATGAGTCTTTTGATATTAAATTTTAAGCAAGCCTTTACAATGTTTTCGGTCCCAGTTGCATTAGTCTCCCAGATGGAACCATCCATGTCTTTTTCAATACTTACTTTGGCAGCAAGATGAATAACCATATCTGCACCATTGATCAATTTATCTACTGAATCGCGATCTGTCAAATTTCCTTTTATAAGCTCGATTGAATCAGATGTTGGAAAAAGGGAATTAGAATTGATTAGCAATCGAACGCTGTAATCACTTTTTAAAAGTTGTGGCACCAAATTCGCGCCAATATGACCAGTGCTTCCCGTGAGTGCTATTTTTTGTTTATCTTTTCTCATTAGAACAGGTAGGGTAAAATTGCTTTTCGGTCTTTTGGATAGTTTTTGAAGTTTTCTTTATACCAATCATGATGATTCAAGGCTCTTGGAACCAGATTTGAAAAGGTCCAGATTGCAAATGAAGCAGCAGGAAGATTCCATGCAATAAATGCGAAGCCTATCCATTCAATGATTTCTCCAAAATGATTCGGACAACTGATTTTTTCAAATAACCAACCATTGGGAATTTGATAACCATTTTCTTTTTTTCTCAATGAAATCAAATAACCATCAGCTTTATTATTGATGTAAAACCCTATTGTAAATATCCCGATTCCAGTAAGTACATTTATAGATAGTAAGGATGTTGATGTATGAGAAATAAATCCTATAAAATAGCCATTAAGAAGTCCATTTATCGTGTTAAAAAAGATTGCCGATAAAATTATACTTACAGGCATCCTCTTTCCTTTGGTTTTTATTCTTAATGGAAAAATTAGTGTCCGATTGATATAATGTATCGCCCAAAGTAATACGAGCAGAATATCCAGGTTGGATTTAGAAGTCGGACCTAATAAAGCGAGGGCTGGAAAAATTATTAATGCCGGTAACTCCATAATGATCCAACCCACTTTGTTGTCGATCATTAAGCCCCATCCTTTTCGAGTATGTCTTCCATACGGAGCTCTTGTTTTGGTGATTAGTAAAACCGATAAAGTAATTAAGCCAACAATTATCCATATGACAGAAAAGAGGCTTAAAACTTTTGTGGAATTCATCGAGAAATTGGATAAATAGAATTTCAGTGAATATAAGCTTCAATTACTAAAAAACATTTGATTTTATTATATCTATTGTAATGATTTTGATTTCAAGCGGCCAATTAACTCAATTTTGAAGATGTTCAATCATGTAGTTAATTTGGATTCGGCCAATATAATTAACATCTCATAAATGGATAAGCCTTTTATTTCGTATTTGACTAACCTGGTACAGGTCATGAAGCACAGCACTTGTAGTTGGTAAACTTCCGGCACCTTTACCAAAATAATGTTGTGTTCCTGACAATGAACCAGTTACTTCAACAGCATTGTTCTCATAATTAACCTGAAAAAATAGATCATTGGCTGAAATTAGTTGAGGGGATATGGAAATATTCAAGTTATTATTTATCAATGTTATTTCTGAAATAAGTTTAATTTTCTTGTTTTTACGTGTTGCATTTTGAATACTAATATTGTCAATTGAGTTGATACCTTCAACAGTGATGTTTTCACTTCCAGACCATTTATTGAAGGCTTTACAAGCAAGGATTTTAGATTTGAAATATGTATCTAACCCATAAATATCCAATGAAGGATTACTTTCTGCAAATCCAAGTTTTTGTGCTTTTTTCAAAGCATAATTAAATGTACAGTTTTCATCAGCCATCAAACTTAGAATATAGTTTGTTGAGCCATTTAATAAACCTCGAATGGAGAGTACTTCCTGATTTTTAAAATGATTTTCAAGAATACTTATAACAGGTATTGATCCTGCAACAGCACCTTCAATAAAAACAGGTGTGCCATATTCAGAAGTCAATTTGTTAAGTGTATCTATATTTTCTGCAATCATTTTTTTATTAGCAGAAATGACCGGAACACCTTTAATTATTGCTTTTTTTACAATATTAAATGCTGATTCAGAATCGTCAATTAATTCTATAATTACATCAATATCAGGATCACCCAGTATATCTTCAACAACATCAGTGATCAGATCTCTAGAAATATTTCTGTGTTTCTTGATATTTCGTACACAGACCTTTTTTATTTCCCCAATCTCCGGTCGATTTTTAATCGAATTGTAAACTCCGGATCCAACGCATCCAAATCCAAATAATCCTATTTTCATTTCAAAAACTCCTTTATATAAGTATTAATTTTTTCAGTTTCTATGAGAAAAGCATCATGACCATAAATGCTGCTTAGAACTTCAAGTTTTGATCCATTTATTCCTTTATGCAATTGCTGTTGTTCGTCAGTTGGGAAAAGCACATCCGAATCAATTCCGATGATCAAAGTTTTGGATTGAATACGACTTAATGCATTTTCTATAGTGTAGTAACGTCTGGAAATATTATGACTATCCATAGCTTTAGAAAGCACATAATATGAATAAGGTGTGAATCTTTTTCTAAGTTTTTTACCCTGATAATTGATATAACTACTGGCTGAAAAATGATCCCAGCGTTGATCATAGTCCTGTTGTGCATTTTCAAAAGCACCATAGCTTCTGTAAGACATCATTGCAATCGCTCTTGCAGTCTCAATACCTTTCTCTAAATCTTTATTTTGGAGAGCCATTCTTTGAGCTTCATTAAATGCTATGCCCCAGGGTGAATGCTGTGCATTAGTGGCTATGGGAATGATATTTTCAAAGAATTCAGGCTCCTGTATTGCCCATTCAAGTAGTTGTTGACCACCTAGTGAGCCTCCGATTCCTAGTTTGACAGAAGTTATGTTAAGATGATCTCTAAGTAGTTGATGTGCCTTGACTATATCCCGAATGGTGATGAATGGGAAAGAAAAATCTTCAGGTCCGGTCGAACCATAGCAGGACCCAATGACATTTGCACAAATGATAAAATCCTTTTCCGGATTCAATGCACAATCTTCTCCAATCAAACCGCTCCACCACGTGGTAGGGTCACTATTTCCAGTCAAAGCATGAAAGATCCAGACAGCATTCGACTTTTCCTCATTTAAGGTACCCAATGTTGAATACCTTATAGATACCTGGGGAAGGATTTCGCCTCCCTCAAGTATCAATGGCTCTTCTACATTAAGATTTTTAGTTTCAACTTCGGATACTATCGCTTGCATAAACTTTTTCTATTGCCTGTTCAAAATCAGAAATAATATCCTCTATGTGCTCGATCCCTACGGATACTCTTAAAAGATTTGGATGAACACCAGCTGCTAATTGTTCTTCATTAGATAGTTGCTGATGTGTAGTAGCCGCGGGTTGTATGATGAGTGTTTTTGCATCTCCAACATTTGCAAGGTGACTTACAAGTTTTAATTTGTCAACAAGTGATGTTGTCTCCGTTTTTTCACCTTTTAAGACAAAAGATAAAACTCCGCCAAAACCATTTTTCAGGTATTTTTTTGCTAATTCATGATAACTACTGCTTTTCAACCCTGGGTAATTGACGGTCTCAACCTGAGGGTGATTTTCAAGCCATTGTGCCAGTTGGAGTGCATTATCTACAGTTCTTTGAACTCTTAACGATAGAGTTTCAATCCCCTGAAGCAACAAAAAAGAATTAAAAGGGCTCAAAGCCGGTCCGAAATCACGTAAACCTTCAACTCTTGCTCTGATCGCAAAAGCAATATTCGGAAGCCCCAACGGATTATTTTCTCCAAATGTCTCCCAAAATTTTAGACCATGGTATCCTTCGGATGGTTCTGTAAACTGAGGAAACTTTCCATTACCCCAATTAAATTTTCCACTGTCGATGATTACTCCTCCAATAGTAGTGCCGTGTCCACCGATCCATTTTGTGGCTGAAGAAGTTACTACTGCAGCACCATGCTCAATAGGTCTGAAAAGATATCCTGCAGCACCAAAAGTATTATCAACTACCAACGGTATCTCGTATTTATCTGCTAATTCAGCAATAGCGTCAAAGTCTGGAATATTAAATCCCGGGTTTCCAATAGTTTCCAGGTAGATGGCTTTTGTATTGCTATCAATAAGCTTTTCAAATTCCTCAACCTTATCAGATTCGGCAAATTTTACTTCAATGCCCAGGCGTTTAAAAGCAACCTTAAACTGATTGTAAGAGCCTCCATAAAGAAATGATGTCGAGATAAAATTATCACCAGCCTGTAGAATATTGTTGAGAGCTATAAATTGAGCGGCCTGACCGGAACCGACAGCAACGGCTGCTACTCCACCTTCAAGTGCGGCAATTCGTTTCTCAAAAACATCATTGGTAGGATTCATTATACGTGAGTAAATGTTTCCAAACTCTTTGAGTGCAAAAAGATTGGCACCATGTTCAGAATCTTTAAATGTGTAAGATGAAGTCTGATAAATAGGCACTGCCCGGGATCTTGTTGTTTCATCAATTTCCTGACCAGCATAAAGTTGTAATGTTTCAAAATGTAATGACATGATTGTTAAATGTTTAGATTTTAGAAAATAGATTTAAGACTTTGTAAAATAGATTTAAGAAATTAGCAATCATCTTATGCAACGGTATTTTTAAGTTGCTATAAGAGACAGACGGAGTTCAAATATTATCCTATTTGAATCTCAGCTCAGCAACAACACATGCACATGGCACATGATGTAAAATTGTAAAATAGGAATGTTAACTCCTGTAGAGAAGTAATTTTTGAAATTGTGTGTGTTTGTACTTTCATAGTTATCAATTTATCTATCAGGAATTAGCACCTTTTCCAGAATGTCCGGAGGTTGCTAGCGCTTCATGGAGCCTGTCTCTCAGCGCTTCTTTATAAATCGATCTTAGTCGATTTGAGAGTACAAACGTAATGATGAAAATCAATTATCCAAATGTTTGAATAAAAAATTTATAAAAATTAAAAATTTCTCTCACTTAAAAGTTATTAAATTGTACTTCAAACCTATACCTCACCAAATGAAACACATTTTGTTCACATTATTGATTATCAGCATTTTATCATGTAGTGAAAAGAAAGAAGCTGAATCCAGTATGCCTGTTTTTTCAGTGGAACTAAGCGATGAAGTCGTTGAAAAGACTTTGGATGGAAGATTATTGCTACTTCTTTCTTCAAATAATGATAATGAGCCAAGATTTCAAATTTCTGATGGTCCTGGTACACAAATTGTTATTGGAAAGAATGTTGAAAACTGGAAACCCGGAGAAAAAATTATTTTTGATGCCAATGACTTTGGTTATCCCTATACAAGTCTGAAAGATCTGCCTGAAGGAAATTATTTTGTCCAGGTTCTTCTGCACACCTATGAAACATTTAATTTAGCTACCGGGCATACTGTAAAACTACCAATGGACAACGGAGAAGGACAGCAATGGAACCGATCTCCAGGGAATCTTTATTCTCAACCTGTAAAATTTCTGGTAAATGATGGAAGTAAAATAGAAATAACATTAGATCAGAAAATACCCCCGATTGAATCTCCGGAGGATACTGAATACATCAAACATATTAAAATGAAAAGTGATTTGCTTTCAGAATTTTGGGGTAGAGATATGTATTTAGGAGCTCATGTTCTTCTCCCAAAAGATTTTGAAAAGCATCCGGAAGCAAATTATCCATTGATGGTTTTTCATGGTCATTTTCCTTATGATTTTGGAGGATTTAGGACAACCCCACATGATGAAAACATGGAACCTGATTATTCAGCTCGATTTGGTATATCAGGGTACAATATTATACAGCAACAGGAGGCTTACAACTTTTATCAAAAATGGATAAGTGAAGACTTTCCGAGGTTTTTAGTTATTCAGATACAGCATCCGACACCGTATTATGATGATTCCTATGCAGTTAACTCGGCTAGCCAGGGGCCATGGGGGGACGCTATTACGTATGAACTTATCCCACATATCGAAAAGCAATTTAGGGGCATAGGGGAAGGTTGGTCAAGATTTTTATATGGAGGATCTACCGGCGGATGGGAAGCATTAGCTGC
>CAYTFO010000169.1:0-8542 GCA_964437135.1 uncultured Roseivirgaceae bacterium
ACTCAGGTCAACGGCTGGTCAGACATTGGATATAATTTTCTCATTTCACAGGATGGGCAGGTATATGCTGGCAGAGACCCGGATGGTGGTGACCAATATACAGTGAGAGGAGCCCACTTTTGTGGCAAAAACTCCGGTACCAGCGGAATTTGTATGCTTGGCAATTTTGAATCAGCTTTTCCAACCAATGCAGGATTGATTTCTTTACTCAAGCTTACAGCTTATGCAGCTCAGGATCTGGGAGTAAATCCATACGGAGTTGGATTTCACGTGGATCAGAATTTGGAAAATATTGCAGGTCATAGAGATGGATGTGCTACTTTATGCCCCGGAGAAAACCTCTATTCGCAGCTGGAGGACCTGAGAATTGCGGTAGCAGGAGAGCTTAATGAATGTGGAGATTTTGGTAATCTTGATTTTTCCGCTAGTTCGTTGAAGCTTCTAAAGAACGAAAATTCTATCCTTACCAATCTGAGTTCAGGTTATGACGAATATGAATTTCAAACACCTGGCGGAGAAATTTTTAATGTGCTCAACCGGGATGACCAGGTAGGGGTGAGATATCCTAAGATTGGGGAATACGATGTAAAACTAATTGGTTTGACAGACTTTAGATCAGATACTCTCGTCAGAGAAAACTATATTCAGGTGGTAGAAGAGGGAATCATTTTGATACCCAATGCAGAAGGTTTTCAGCTGGTTTCAGAAGCAGAGTATAAAGAATATGCTGCCTATAATTTACAGGGGAAAATTCTGGGAAGAGGCCCGATTGAAGATGATCAGATACAGCTAAAGCCACGAGACAGAGGATTAATAATACTCAGACTTGACAATAAGATCGTCAAAACGTGGAGAGATTAGCGTTTTAGAGTACTCCAGAGACTGAATACTATCTGCTGTTATCAGAAAACTATCCCCTTACATCGTAAGCAATCCACCCATTAGTCTGATACCGTACCAAAGATTTTCAATTCTTATATTTTCATTGGGTGCATGCTGGTTATTGTCGTGATTGGCAATGGGGACAATGATCGCGGGTTTTTCCAATACATCGGTAAAGAGATAAAGGGGTAGTGAACCACCAAGCGAAGGCATCAAAATCAGGTCTTCGCCTACTACTTCTTTGGTTCTTTTGATGATCTCCTGAGCAAAAGGGTCGGTCATGGAAGTTTTAGCAGCAGGATACCCTCCTCCTCTTTCGATCTTTGCGATTTTTGGATATTGAAGTCGTTCTTCTTCTGTAGGTTCTTCTCTGACGATATAGTAGCCAAGACCTTCAATATGCTTTTCGACGCGGTCTTTCATAACATCCGGATCACAACCCGGTACAAGTCTCATACCTAATGATAACACTGCCTGAGAAGGAATAACGTTTCTTGCAAGTGCACCTGTATTTCCGGTGGTGATACCTTTAATAGTTAAAGAAGGGTATAATAATCTTTCATATAAAGATTGATCACCTTCAGTATCAGCAAGTCCCAATTCCTTTTTTAACTGCTCGTCAATCGGAGGTACTGAAGCAAGGGCTTCCATTTCAGCACTCGTTAGGGGTGCTACATCATCATAATATCCGTCAATGATCACATTCCCATCGTCATCTTTGAAAGTTGCAATCATTTCTGAAAGCATTTGTCCGGGTACCGGTGCCCAGTTACCGTAGTGGCCACTATGTAAGGAACGATTGGGACCGTAAACCGTAATTTCCATGCCGGTTACGCCCCGGACTCCAAATACAAGTTGTGGAGTTCTGGATTGGTGAACCGGCCCATCACAAAACATCCAGATATCAATCTCGTCAATAAGCTCTTTATTGTCTTCGAGGTAGGTTCGAAGTTGTTTGGAGCCGGCTTCTTCCTGGCCTTCAAAAAAGAATACGATATTGGAAGTGATTTGAAGATTGTTTTCTTTGATGGCATCAAGTGCTGTCAAAATAGAAATTATGGGAGCTTTGTCGTCTCCGGCTGAACGTGCATAGATACGATTTTCAGGATCAATCTGATTCATGTTGGTTGGAAAAGGGATGGAACTACCCCCATCAAACATATCTCTGTCGTAATATTGAGGGTCCCAGGGTTGATGTTTCCAGTTGGAAGGGTCGGCTGGTTGACCATCGTAATGTACGTAAAATGCCAAAGTTCTTTTCGCATTTTTTACGGGCAGGTAGCCAAATACTATCGGAGGTGTTCCGACCATTCGAAGAAGTTTAGTCTGAACGCCTCTTTTATCCAATTCTTCCTTAATATATTCAGCATTTTTGTTGATGTTGGGAAGGTCTACCGCCACGTTGGGCATGGAAAGAAGATCTTTAAAACTCTGAATGATTTGAACTCCATTTTGATCTATATAGTCATCAAAAATTTCAACATTAGCTTTTTGAGCATAGGAAAAGGTGGGGATTAAGAGAATAAGTAATAGTTTTTTCATAAGTCTAAAGATAGTCAAGGAGAATAATACCAAACATAAATATACAGTTTGCATTATTTAATAGATTATGAATTACTTATAGATCATTGAAATATTGGCAGTACCGGGAATTACAAAAAAATTACTGCCAGAAATCCTAAAACAGCTATGATGAATGCTGCAGAAATAACAGGCAAAAGGTTTCTTTTAAGGATTGCAGTATAGTCGGTTACCTGAGCAACAGCAGCAGCTGTAATTATATTGAAAAGACATACGGCATTGCCCAGCGAGGCACCTCCAAGTTGTATTGCTAGAATCAATTCAGTCGATAATGATAGCTGGCTGGCGGTGTTGTATTGTACAGATCCAAAAATGATATTTGAAACAGTAGTACTTCCTGTAATGAAAGTACCAAGTACACCTATGAATGGACTTACTAGGGGATAGAAATCACCTGTTTTGGCAAACAAACCAGCCATAGTTTCCACCATTGAAGGCATATCAGTACCACTGTTGAGCATCAGCTGAGTGATTGCAAGAGATGGAAACAGGATCATAAAAACCCTGGCAGAACTACTGAATACCGGCTTTACATCAAGTTTACTGACTTTGCTAATAATCAATGCAAATAAAGATGTAATGGCAAAAGGAATCAGAGGTGATTTAAGTGGTTTTAGAGAGGCAGAGACACCAGATCCGAAAATTTCTTTAAATGATAACTCCCAGGAAATCAGATCTGATAAGGGTGAAATTATTTTGGGCAGCAAAAGTATCAGAATTAACACTCCATATGGAAGCCATGGATTCCAGTTAATTTTTCTATTGGTGAAAAGAATAGAATAGGAAATTATTCCAAGTATTGCTGAAGCGATAACACCTGATATATCCTGTAAGAAATAAGAGATTGAAATAAAGGGAATAAAAAGACTAAGCAATAATTTCCAACTTCCCCTTTTTGCGTCACGATCTACATTTTTCAGATCCCTATTGATAAAAAGTAGCAATACAGCTCCGGCAATAAGCATTAGAATGGATGCAATGAAATATATATTTTGTTCCTGTGGAATGCTGAGTCCCAGCGGAGCTGCTAAACCTGCGGTAACGGGTGTTCCAATGGCTCCTGAAATAGCTAAAAGACCATCGAACAACAAGACAACTGCAATTGAAGAAATTGGTGCGTAACCCATGGATATCAACATGGGAGGAACGATTGCCCCTGGCGTACCAAACCCTGCCACACTCTCGAAAAAGGCAGTTAGAAAAAGAGCCAGAAAATAGAACTGGAAACCTCTGTTGGTATGGATACCTTTGAGTGAATTCATAATCCCTTCCATATAACCAATTTGCGTCATAGTCTGGTGCAGTAATAACGCTCCAAATACAATCATCAGAATGGTAATGGTATCTGCTAATGCTGCCATTAGCGTAGCTGGAAATGCAATAATGTTACTATCCCACACAAAAAATAAAATAATTGTAACAACAAGTCCTGTATAAATGCCTGCTTTTACACCCTTTAAAAAACTTACAACTAAAAGAACGATAATAGGAGCCAGAGAAAGTATGCTAAAGACATCCATTCTGTATCTGATTAAATTGATAAATAGTAATTGACCCCAATAAAGAACCGATTTCGGGTCTCACGTCGAGGAATGAATCAATTCGATAATCCAGCCCCATCTCCACTTTATTTCTTGGTGTAACTACATAACCCAAAAACCCCATTCCCCTGATTTCCAAATCATAGGTATTTCCCTGAAAAGCATTTAGGTATTCATTACCCAGCTTTAGAAAAAATTCCTTTGGATCCAGCGATTCACCATTTAAGGGAAACTCGGACGAAATTCTATATCTAACTCGTATTTCGGGATCATCTCCTTCCTCAAATGTTTGATCAGATGCTATTCGATGCGCAAGCTTGAAACTGATATTTCGTTGCAAAATATTGAGCTGCTGAATGCTCCGATGTATAACCTCATCTTCCTCAGGTCTGATAAGATATCCTCCAATTATCGAAGTATTGATGCCGACTTTTTTTGCAACTGCTATCGAAACATCAGTCAGTAAATATTTATAGTCAAACTCCTCTTCGGCTAATAATTGCCTGGATTCTGTTTTGAAGTTTACTGACCAGTCATTTTTCAGTTTCTTATTTATGTTGACAGAGGGTAATAATAAAAGTGATTTATCTGACTGTGCAAAGGCAACCACAGGCACAACACATAAAATGAGTATGAAAAATTTATATCTGATCATCCTAGTACTCGATATTATCTGTCATTTTTAGAATGATCCCGGATCTTTTGAGATAAGCTCCGGAGCTATCAAATAAGTATTCAAATGCTGTAAATTCACCATCCACTTTTGCATATACTATGAGCTCATATTGAATATTGAGTCCTTCGACATCCTTGAGATTTAAAGCATTGTTTTTAATCAATTCTTTGTTGCCAGTGTACTGTATCTGAACTTTTCTGATTTTGAATTTTGTGAGTTCGGCGGTTAGATAATACTCAATTGATGCTAAGGTTTCTTTAGGAATTTCAGTGTTCTTTATCTCGATTTCGAGGTCCTCAAATTCACCGTTTTGAGAAAACTCAATGCTATACCGCCTTCCCTCAACTTTAGTCTTACCTTCAAAAGAAAATTGTTCCAAACCTGTCTCTTTATACCATTTTATTTTTCCTGGTAAACTCATGTCAGAGACAAACTCAACCGCACCAGAAGGCACATCTTCAGGTTTTATCCGGCTCTCTTTCTCATATTTGGTCTGGGAATATGAGAAATAAGCACTTACAACCATGATAAGTACAGCATAAAATCGAGTAATTAAGGGGCGGTTTATCATATATGATTAGTTTACAAAAAAGCAGTAATCCTCTCTATAAAAATCGATTCAAACTTGAAAAGGTTTAATTGCTTTTAATAATTGGAAGAATAAGAATAGAATTTTGATTTGCAAAAATGCTGAGAGAAAATACAGTAAAGATTCCGTAATCTTACTAGAATTACTATCATTCTTTTTGCTTTTCCTCTAGTAATTCCAACTGCTTTCTCTTCTTATGTCCCCAAACAGCAAAGGAAGGGGGAGCAAGTAGTAAGGTAGGTACTGTAGATGCCAAAGGTTCGGGTGTTCCTTTAAGTGAATGAACGAAATAGGTCAACCCAAGTGTGAGAATAGAAGGTACTAAGACAGCCATGATTTTGGAAATAACAGGATTTTCGAAATAAACGGCCATATTTTCACTGATCCGGACCATCGTACCACCGATCAGGAATGTGTAGCCTCCCTGTTTGAGTGCAGCTATAAATGCAGGAGTAAATCCATAGTCAGCATTTACAAAATACACGGCAGCCCCCATTACAAATGCTCCGGCAGTACCCATCTTCAGATCGAAAAAACCATTGTTGCCTAATGCATTTCGAGTTTTGGATGAAGAGGTATTGGGTAGCTTTTTAAACATAAATTGGAATGGAGTGACGCACAAATATAGTAAGCTTAAGAAGTACTGAATTGAAGTTGAACCAAATCACAGGTTAAAATTCAATATATTAATTGTACTTATATAGAGCTCAATTCGTACAATTTTTTCCTGTAATTTTCCACTAACATGTACCTGAATGATTCTTTATCATTCCTCAGTAATTTCATTCCTTCTCCATCTACAATTGATGGATGTATATCCCTGAGGTTCTGGTCACTCCAGTTGGCAAGTTCAACAAGTACCGGAGTGAGCGCCAGGCCTTTCTCGGTCAACAAATAAAGGTTTGTTTTTTTATTATTTGGCTTTTTAGTCTTAACAATTATCTCTAGTTCCTCCAGAAGTTTGAGTTTCGTTGAAAGAATATTGGTAGCAATTGCCTCTTCACTTTCAATAAAGTCTTTAAAGGTTTCTTTTCCTTCCAATAGCATTTGCTTTATGATAACCAGCATCCATTTGTCACCTAAGACGTCAAGCGCGGAAGTAAAAGGGCAGTTACATCTGAAATCAAGGGGCATAATCAAAAAATTTGGTAATAATTACTTGCATAATAAAAGTATTATTAAAAACAACTTGCAAATTAAAAGTAATAATGTAATTTTACTTGCAATTCAAAAGTAATAATTCTAAGCATATGAGACAAATAATTCTAATTCTATTAATTACTGGCCACATAGCAGCCGGTAATTCAGGTGAATCGCCAAATAATAATCAAACTTTAAATACTTCAACAATGAGCAAAAAAGAAACCGTAGGCACTTTTTTAGGTGCCGTATTGCAAAATGATCCGGAAACTATGCGGAAACTGGCCAATGCCGATTACATCCAGCATAATCCGTTTATTCCTACAGGGCTTGAACCTTTTATCCAAATGCTACCCATACTAAAGGAAAATGGCACAACAGCAGAAAACATTCGCATCTTTGCAGATGGTAATTATGTTTTCATGCACAATATCTGGCGAAATGCACAGCCTTTTGGTGCTGAAGAGATGGTTTCATTTGACATAATAAGGCTGGATGATAATGGAAAAGTAGCGGAACACTGGGATGCAATGACTGCCCTTGTGAAAGAAACTGCGAGTGGGAGGACACAAACAGATGGTCCGGTTGCGGCAACAGACCTCGATAAAACAGAAGAAAATAAAGCGTTAGCAAAAGCTTTGATAGAGGATGTACTGATGGGCAAAAACCCTCAGAAGATTAGTGAATATATAAGTGCAAATCAGTACGATCAGCATAACCCTCAAATCAAGGATGGTTTGCCAGGAATCATAGAGGCTGTAGAATACCTGACTTCACAAAACAACATGTTCAAATACACTAAGATTCATAAAGTACTGGGTGAAGGAAATTTTGTATTGACAGTCAGTGAAGGGGAATGGAACGGTAAATCACAGGTTTTTTATGATTTATTCAGATTTGAAAACGGTCAGGCAGTAGAGCACTGGGACGTGATTCAGGAAATTCCTTCTGAAGGATTGGCAAATGAAAATGGTATGTTTGGGTTTTGACAAGTGTCGTAAATATTTACCCATAAATCCGGAATATTAATTCTCAATACTCCGGATTTTATGTTTTGTAATGATAAAGAAGATCTGGTTTATTAAGACTGCCTTATTATTTGATTAAATCTCACTCCACAATCGTCCTAAATGTCAAATTTACCCTAGGAGTGCTCACTTTTTTGGTGGGTGGTAGCCGGTGCATCCAGTGTTTTTGGCAAGCACCTTTCATGACCAGAATACTACCATGCTCCAACCAGATGTTGACTTTTTCTTTTGTTTCTTTATGTTTAAAAGCAAACTTTCTTTCTGCTCCAAAACTTAGGCTAGCGATTGCACCGTTTTCCAGCAGGTCTGGTTCATCATCGCTGTGGTAGGCCATTCCTTCTTCGCCTGAGTGGTATAGATTAAGCAGACAGGAATTATAGGTTTCACTGGTAACAGACTCTGATTTGTCCTTGAGAGCCTTTAGGGTTGGTGTCCACGGTAGTGCAACTTTCGTGTTGTTGGAATACTTGTATTCAAAGCGGACATCTCCGTACCAACCAACTTTTCGTTTGGTGACAATACGCTTACCAAACATATAAGCGACATCATTTTCCCAGGCAATTTCCTCCAGTAAAACACGATACAATCGATCCGATTCTTCCTGATCAAATACTTTCCCGTAGTAGTTTACTTCCCCATCCTTCGGTAAGAGATTCTCTTCCGGCCTCACTTCTCTGTCAAATAATTCCATTGTATTGATTTAATCGATAATTTGGTTATTTGTTTAGATATTGACTTTCTGACACTCAGATACCGCACGACCACTACGACCTCTACTTCCACTGCGATTTCACACAACCAGTTCTGTCTATTTGTCTAATCGTCCAATTGTATAATTCCGTAACTTCAAAAGCCACCCAAAACTCCCAACGTTTCATAAGTACAAGAGATTCCCCTAGAATTCTTCCAGAATTCGGGGAATGACGGTACGCAAGTCAACCACTTATCGACTTAATCACTTTATCACAATTCCCCGTGCAATCGTACAATTGTCCAAAACCATTGTTCTCGGCACTCCCAAAAACCCGCAAACTCGCAACTCGCCAACACCTGTCTTGTCCTGAAATAGGTTTACACTAAAAAGTGTAAAAATGGACAAGAAAAG
>CAYTFO010000170.1:0-8448 GCA_964437135.1 uncultured Roseivirgaceae bacterium
AATTGTCTGAAATAGACTTTAAAACCATAATTTTCAAACAAATTTTGGTAATAGGGAAAATTATAATTGCATTGATAATTGGGCTCTAAATCAAACCCTTCTACCAGCAACCCCCACCATGCATTTCGATCTCCAAAATTTATGGGCCCGTCCATGGCATCCATTTTTCTTTGTTTTAACCATTCTTTGGCAGTGTCAAACAAAAGATTGGCTGCTTGCTGGTCATCAATACAATCAAAAAATCCAATACCTCCGGTGGGCTGTTCATTATTTTTAGTTGCTGTCTTATCATTAATAAAAGCAGCAATTCTACCGATTATCTTTCCGTTTTTCTCGAGTATCCACCTTTCGCATTCACCATAATTGAATGTTTTATTCTGACCTGGATCAAATACATTTTTGATATCCTTATCTAATGGTCTGATAAAATACTTCGAATCCCGATATAATGTTGAAGGAAAGTCAATAAAGGTTTTTTCCTGATTTTTATCAATGACTTTTACAATATTCATGACTTAATTTATAGACTGTAGCAATTTAATAATGACCTCTCAATCAAGAAGAGTATAAAAAATATTAAATTGATAATGTAAACCCATTTAAAATGACAGATCCCCTAAATGAAGCCCTGGTTTTACTGGTTATAGGTATGACTACAGTTTTCGTCGTCCTGTTTCTGGTAGTTCAGACTGGTAACTTTTTAATTTTCATTGTAAATAGGTTTTCAAAAAATCTTCTGGAGAATAAGAGATCAGGGGATTTTCATAATATTGAACCAGCCAAAATAGCTGCAATTTCAGTTGCAGTTAATGTTTTTACGGAAGGAAAAGGAAAAATCACAAGTATAACTAAAGAATAAAATGGCAAAAGACATTGGGTTAAGCCTGATTTATAGAGACATGTGGCAGTCTTCGGGTAAATATATGCCTCGAAAAGATCAATTGGAACGGGTTGCAGAGCCTATTATAGAAATGGGCTGTTTCAGAAGAGTTGAAACCAATGGTGGTGGCTTCGAACAAATAAATCTCCTGTATGGAGAAAACCCAAATCATTCCGTACGAGCCTGGTGTAAACCTTTTAATGAAGCAGGGATCCAAACTCATATGCTGGAGAGAGGCCTCAATGGGTTGCGGATGTTTCCAGTTCCAAAGGATGTAAGGAAATTGATGTTCAAGGTTAAGAAGAAGCAGGGAACCGACATTTCCCGGTCATTTGACGGTCTGAATGATACCCGAAATTTAAAGTTGTCTATTGATTATGCAAAGGATGGGGGCATGGTAGCCCAGGCGGAAGAGATAGCTATCAAAGATATGGCAGGGATCGGAAGACCAGCCACTATTGGTAAAATGGTTGAGGGAATTAAATCCATTAAAAAGGACATTCTGGTTCAGTATCACGGTCATTCAGGTCCTGGTTTTTCCGTTGCATCTTCTCTGGAAGCAGCTCGTGCAGGTGCAGATATCATCGATGTAGCTATGGAGCCCCTTTCTTTTGGAACTGTCCATGCAGATGTAATCACAATCTATGAAGTTTTGAAAGATGCAGGATTTAGTGTTCCGGATATCAATATGAAAGCATACATGCGCGCCAGATCATTGACTCAGGAATTTATCGATGAGTTTTTGGGATACTATATCAATCCCAAAAATCGGTTGATGAATGCATTATTGATTGGTCCGGGTTTACCGGGAGGAATGATGGGTTCATTGATGTCTGATCTTGAAAATAACCTCAAAAACCTGAATAAATGGTTTGAAAAACATGACAAACCTACCATTTCTCAGGACGATCTTTTGATAGCACTTTTTGAAGAAGTTGCTGAAATCTGGCCACAAATGGGTTATCCACCTCTCGTGACACCGTACAGTCAGTATGTAAAAAATGCTGCCTTGATGAATGTAATGCAGATGATGAAAGGAAAAGAACGCTGGTCACTTTTGGATGATAATACCTGGTCGATGCTACTGGGAAGATCAGGAAGATTGCCCGGAGAAGTTTCAGATGAGTTAAAGCAACTTGCAAAAGAACAGGGAAGGGAATTTTTTGATGGAGACCCTCAGGATTTGGTTCCTGATGCATTAGATGAGTTTAGGGATAAAATGAAGGAAAAAGGCTGGGATACTGGTCCGGACGATGAAGAATTGATGGAGTATGCTATGCACCCTCAACAATATGAGGATTATAAGTCAGGAAAGGCTAAAGAAGGTTTTGAAAAAGATCTGGCCACTAAAAAAGCTCAGGAGATTGCTCCTGTAAGTCAACCTTCGACATCAACATCTAAAATTATGCCTCAACAAATGACGGTTGATGTAAATGGAGAAAAATTCAACGTTAAAATTTCCTATGATCAATCAACGGTTGAAGGAGAGCCTATCAAAGTAAATGAAAATAAAAGCGAGAGCAGTCAGAAAAGTACAGTGGCTACAAAAGAGATATTAGCTCCTCTCGAAGGAAAGATATTTATGACCAAAGATGCAGGTGAAAAACCAGTCAAGGTTGGAGATAAGGTAAATAAAGGAGACGTAGTTTGCTATATCGAAGCCATGAAAGTAACCAATGCTGTGAAGTCTGATCAGGAGGGCACAATAGTTGAAATTTGTGTTGCAGAAGGAGATGAGATTTTAGACGATGATGTGTTGTTCAAATTAAGTTGATGAATCAGCATTTGGAAATAAAGGATTCAAAAAATAGCTATCCTGGTGTTTACCAATCTTTTACACTTGGAGTTTTTTTTATAATAGTTTCTTTAGGATTATGGTATATTTTTTTATTATTTAAAACAGATATTAATTTAACATGGGTATTTGCGGTTATTTACTTTATTTCTCTTTCATTAGTATTAGTTTTTGCTCTCACCAGAAAAAGAGCTGTCGAACCTTCTTTTCAATTTAGTGTTAAAGGATATTCATTTGTAACGATTATATTAATTATTGCATCAACTATCTCTTTCGTTTTCATCCTTGATTATCTTTTTTTATTTATCCCATTTGTATCTGATATAGAGTCTGATTTTGCTTTAATAAATAATTGGTCATTTTTATCATTTTTTACTATTATCATAGCGCCTGCAATACTTGAAGAGTTACTCTTTAGAGGTATTATTTTGGATGGTCTTGTCAATAGATATTCTAAAATACGTGCTATAGTGATAAGTGCCTTCTTTTTTGGTCTATTTCACATGGATTATGTCCAATCGATATGGACTTTTTTCTTAGGTCTGTTCATAGGCTGGATTTATGTTGCCAGCAACAAAGGATTACTGCTTGTGATATTAATTCATGCGACTAATAATCTTATTTCATGGTTGATATTTAATACATATGGAACATTTAACATTTATGAGATTATTAATTATTCAAATGAATGGTTGCTGGCACTCCTCGCAGGCTCTGTATTCATATTTATGATACTTTTAATAAACAAAAAATTCCACAGCATTGAACCTTCTTGAACGCCTATATCAAATGACTGCCATTCAGTCGATCGTCGAAG
This sequence comes from uncultured Roseivirgaceae bacterium, assembly GCA_964437135.1. GTDB lineage: Bacteria > Bacteroidota > Bacteroidia > Cytophagales > Cyclobacteriaceae > CAYTFO01. Next base: position 3,493 of record CAYTFO010000170.1, read on the forward strand.
AACCTCAAATCTTATTGATGATCCTGATAGCATTTTTCTTACTCTTTTTAGGGATTAAAAAGCAATATGAGCCCTTACTTCTGGTTCCGATTGCGTTTGGAATGTTACTGGCAAATTTTCCGGGAGGACAGATGGGGGTTGAAAAAATTGATGAAAACCTTACACTTTTCCAGATAGCCAATCAGCATGGAATTATGAATTTTGTTTACTATTCGCTGATTAAGACAGGGTTTTTACCCCCGATTATATTTCTGGGTGTAGGAGCGTTGACCGATTTTGGGCCAATGCTTAGAAACCTACGGCTGGCCTTCTTTGGAGCAGCCGCCCAAATCGGGATTTTTACAGTGCTGATCTCAGCTATTTTACTGGGTTTCTCTCCGAAAGAAGCAGCTTCTTTGGGAATAATCGGAGGTGCAGATGGGCCTACAGCTATTTATACTACAATCAAACTTGCACCTCATTTATTGGGTCCGATTGCCATTGCGGCATATTCCTATATGGCTCTTGTGCCTGTCATTATTCCTTTTGTAGTGAAATTAACAACTTCAAAAAAAGAGCTGCTTATTAATATGAAAGAACAGGATAAACTCTATCCATCTAAAAGACCCATAAAAGATCTTCAAACATTAAAAATATTGTTTCCAATAGGTGTGGGGACCATTGTTGCATTATTGGTTCCTTCTTCGGTGCCACTAATTGGGTTATTGATGTTTGGAAACCTGGTAAAAGAAATAGGGGCAGCAACAGGAAGATTGCACAAGGCAGCTTCAGATACAATACTGAATTCAGCAACCATTTTCCTTGGACTGGCAGTTGGAGCCACTATGACTGCTCAAGCATTTCTCAACCTTGAAACATTATTGATAATCGCAGGTGGTTTTATTGCATTCGCTATTTCAATTGCCGGAGGTATTTTTGCAGTAAAAGTTTATAACCTTTTCGCAAAAAAGAAAATTAATCCATTGATTGGGGCAACAGGATTAAGTGCAGTTCCAATGGCATCCAGAGTTGCAAATGAAGTGGCTTTAAAGCATGATCCAAATAATCATTTATTGCAATATGCCATGGCTTCAAATATCTCCGGGGTTATAGGATCAGCAGTAGCAGCAGGAGTTTTAATCTCGTTTCTTCAATAAATATTATTAAAATTTGAACCTTTTTAAGAAAGAATTCGTATATTAGTTGTACATACAAATATGAAAGAAGAAGGTAAATCTCAGTTTTGCAATTGTCTTTATTTTTCAACGAATGCATTGGCTCGTACATTATCACGAATGGCTGATGATGCATTTGCTAAAACGGGCTTATCTCCATCTTATGCTTTTGTGTTGATGGCTGTGAATGGTAAACCGGGAATAAGTCCATCTGAATTGGCAATCGAAATGCAAATGCAACCTTCAACTATCACCAGGTTTATAGATAAGCTTGAACAAAAGAAATATGTAAAAAGGGAATTCGAAGGTAAGACAGCAAAGATTCTTCCATTAGAAAAAAGTGTTGAAATCGATTCTTTGCTCCATGAATCATGGTCAGGACTATATGATGAATACAAAGAAATATTAGGACCCAACATGGCGAAAATGTTGAGCAATAATATTGTAGAAGCAAACGAAAGATTGACATAAAAAAATTTTTTAAAAATAATTGGTTGTACATACAAATATATTAACTATGAAAATTGGAATAATTGGTTCCGGTATGGTGGCAAGGTCACTTGGAACAGGGTTTTTGTCTCATGGATATGAGGTAATGTTGGGGACCAGGGATAAATCAAAGTTGAACGAGTGGAAAGCTGAAAATCCAAATGGATCTATTGGTTCATTTTCCGAAGCTGCTTCCTTTGGTGACTTAGTTGTGCTTGCAGTGAAAGGCATTCATTCTTTATCTGCTATCGAAAAAGCTGGTGTAGAAAATCTTAATAATAAAACTGTTATTGATACAGGTAATCCCATTGATAATAGTAAGGCTCCTGAGGATGGAGTTCTCCAGTTTTATACAGACCAAAACGGATCATTGATGGAGCAATTACAGAAAGCATTTCCAAATGTGAATTTTGTTAAAGCATTCAACAGTGTTGGTTCACATTTAATGGTAAATCCTGATTTTGGAGGCGTAAAGCCAACCATGTTTATCGCCGGAAATGATGAAAAAGCAAAGCAGGAAGTAAATACTATTTTGGAAAAGTTTGGATGGGAATCAGAAGACATGGGAACAGCAAAAGCTGCCAGAGCAATAGAGCCGCTTTGTATGCTTTGGTGTATTCCCGGATTTAATCAGAATAATTGGTCACACGCCTTTAAACTATTAAAATAATATGAGTAAATATTTAATTACCGGGGCAACTGGAAATACGGGAAAACCCATAGCAGTGGCTTTGTTAAAAGAACAACATGAAGTTCATATTCTGGGCAGGTCTAAAGAAAAAGCCAGGGAATTGATTAATGCAGGAGCGATATTTCACGAGGGAAACCTTGAAGACGAAAACTCTATCGCAGCAGCTTTGGAAAATATTGATGCTGCATATTTAATGATACCTCCAAATTATCAGGCTGAGCAGTTCACTGAATATCAAATTCAAATAGCAGATAATTACAGAAATGCAGTTATAAGTTCCGGTCTTAAAAAAGCTATTATTTTAAGTAGTGTTGGCGCACATCTCACAGAAGGAGCGGGTGTTGTTCAGGGGTTATACTTTTTTGAGCAGAAACTTAAAAGCGTTGAAGGTCTTGATCTTTTAATCCTAAGACCCACCTATTTTCTTGAAAATGGACTGGGAATGGCAGGATTGGCAAAAAATATGGGGATAATCGGATCACCAGTTGATCCAACAGTCAAAATTCCGATGGTAGCAACTAAAGACATTGCGGACTTTACAATTAAAGCATTAAAGCAATTACAATTTGAAGGAAAAACTATAGAGTACATATTGGGAAACAGAGATTATACATACAATGAATTAGCGGGCATTTATGGAAAAAAAATTGGTAAACCGGATCTTCAGTATGTTCAGTTTTCATTTGAAGATGCCCGTAAATCTATGATAGCGAATATGGGATTGTCGGAGGATGCAGCAGATAAATTTATGAAATTCGCAGTAGCCCTGAATGAGGGAAGAATAACTGAACAGGCAAAAAGAACAGCATCTAATACTACAGATACTTCAGCGGAAGATTTTAGTGATGTTTTCAAGCATGTTTATGAACACTCCTGAATCATTCAGGGTTTGTTATTCAGTAATAGAGAATTTCAAATAGATGAAAAAAACATTAGTAATTACAGGGGGAACTTCAGGGCTGGGATTAATCACCGTTAGAACATTATTGGAAAAAAACTGGTCAGTCATTGTACTGGCCAGAAATCTCTCAAAAATAGAGAGGTTAAAAAAGTTCAGGAATGCTGAGAATTTAGAGGCTGTTGAATGTGACTTATCTAGTCTGGCGAGTGTCAAATCTGCTGTAGAACAAATAAAAAAGAAAAACCTTCATATAGATGTATTGATGAACAATGCTGGTGGATTTGTCCAAAATCTGGAAATTACGGATGATGGCTTTGAAAAAACCTTTCAAATGAATCATTTAGGTCATTTTCTGCTGACGTTAGGTTTGATGGATGAACTGAAAAGATCTTCAGCTAAAATTATTAATGTAAGTTCTACCGGACATCGAAGAGGAAATCTTGATCTTGAAGATTTAAACTATGAAAACAGGAAATATCAAAATTTTTTAGCTTATTGTGATTCCAAGCTTTGCAATATTTACTTCACAACAGAATTACACAAAAGATATAATAGTGAAGGTATTCGGGTTTTTTCACTTCATCCCGGAGTAATTAATACAGGTATTGCGGACGATACCTCTGGGTTGTTGAATTTCATGGTAAAACTGGTCAAGCCATTTTTAACCAGTCCGGAAAAGGGAGCAGAAACGCAGATTTATCTCGCTGAGACAGAAAGAATGGACAAGTATTCAGGCAGATATTTTGTAAAAAAGATGCCTGCGTCAGTAGCACCACAAGCAAAGGATGAAAAGATGGCCAAGAAACTATGGGAATTTAGTTACAAGGCAGTTCAACAATACTTATAATATTGAATGAAAAATATAATAGTCACTGGTGCAAATCGAGGAATAGGTTTCGAGATCGCCAGACAACTGGAATCACAGGGTAATCTGGTGATTGTAACAGCCAGAACTTTTGAAAAAGCTCAGGAAGCATCCGAGAAAATAGGGAATGGAGCAGTCCCTCATGAATTAGACGTTTCCAGATCATCCAGCATTGATAGATTCGCAGAAAAGATTCAGGAGGAATTATCTTCTATTGATATCTTGATCAATAATGCTGGTATTTTTCAGGATCAAAGCTTTAATTTGATTGACGTTCCACTAGATAATTTCAATCAAACCATGGAAACTAACTTCATGGGACCACTAAAACTTATTAGAAGTGTATATCCATTAATGAAAAAAGCTAAAGAAGCCAGAATCATAAATTTGTCAAGTGGGTTGGGTGCACTAAATGAAATGGGTGGTGGTTATCCAGGCTATCGAATTTCCAAAACAGCACTAAATGCTCTTTCTGCAATTTTAGCAGCTGATCTGTTGCAGGATAATATAAAAGTAAATGCAATGTGTCCCGGATGGGTAAAAACGGATATGGGTGGAGCTGGTGCTTCCAGGGAAGTATCAAAAGGTGCAGAAACTGCAGTTTGGCTTGCTACCGCAGAAAGTATTCCAAATGGTAAATTTCTTCGTGATATGAAGGTTATTGACTGGTAATAACTTTGTATTTGTAATTTTTAAGATCCCAGTCAATTACAAGACCTTTGCCTACCCCTTTGGCTACATCTGTGCCATACAAATGTTCAACAAGATACAGTGCAACATCATAAGATTTTGCACCTCCTGCACTGGTAAGTAGCTTGCCATCGTGAACAAAGCTTACTTTATCTATCACATCTAA
>CAYTFO010000171.1:0-8392 GCA_964437135.1 uncultured Roseivirgaceae bacterium
CCAAATCAATTTCAGGTAAGCTGTAAGGAATAATTGATTTGGTTGTTAAACTCGTACATCCATTTGTTCCAATTACTTCGAGACTAATGTTTTGACTTTTATTTAAGGGAAATTGTAATTGTGATGATGAGATTTTTTCGTTATCAAAATACCAAATATGATCCTCTACTTTTTCATATTGAATCGGTTTTAGCTCTACAGAATCATCTTTACAGACACGTTCAAATACAAAGTCTGAATTCGGTTTTTCATTAATCCTTATTTGATAATCGACACTTTCCATACACCCTCCTATATGAATCTGGGTTAAACTGACTTCTACAATTCCAGGACCCTTAAATATCAATTCTAGTGTATCTAAACCAACTATTTCATTACCGTCTATTTTCCAATATGATTGAGTATTTCCTATGGATGAAGAATTGAAAAATTTTACATTTTCACCTTCACAAAGAAGGTCATGCTTTAGGTCTATTTTCGGTTTTGGTTGAATCTTAATTTCTACAGAATCTCTCACTACACAATTTTGATCAGAGAATTCTGCCTTGTAGAATCCTGAAGAAGTTATCACTCTTCTTTGTGAAACCAGTCCGTCATTCCATCTTGTAAACTGGTTATTAGTTTCAAGTAATATTGAATCACCCTGACAGGCTACTATTTCTTCCGGAAACTCGAATTTTTCAAGTGTGGATATTGTAACAAATATAGAATCTTTTGCAATGCAGCCATTTTGATCTACAACTTCGACAAAGAATAAACCTGACTCTTCGATTAAACTTTTATTCGTAGTATCTCCATTACTCCAAAAATAAGAGGCTCCGGGAATTGAGGGTAAAGTAATTTCGCGTGGTTCACAAAAATTAATGGTATCTTCAACATCCAGCTTAAATGGCTTATTTAATGTGAGATCCAGTATTCCTTCTTTTTCACAACCATTCGAATTTTGAATTATATAAGCATAGCTTCCTGATTTCCTTATTTCAATGTCACCATTTGTTTTCTTTACTATATCCTCAGAAAATGGAAACCAAATTGAGTCTTTCGGTGGAATCTCAATCATAAAAGATTGCCCACAGGTTGTAATCGGAATATCAGAGATCAATTGTGGAGACGGAGCGATGAAAACTGAATCATTTTTAAGTAATTCACATCCGTCATTTTGTATCCTTAGATTAAATTTCAAGTAACCACTTTCTTCACTTTCCCGGATTATTTCCGTTCCTTCAAAAGAGCTATGGTCTTCAAATTCCCATTTATATGTATTGATTGGAGAGGGTTTATCAATTCTCAGATTCAATTCTTCTCCCTGGCAAACTGTACTTGCTATGATGTTACTTTCAGGAAGTGAATGCACTTCAATAAGCTGGAAAGCTGAATCCCTACAACCCCATTTATTTTGAGCTATTAACCTTATATTTTTAGCACCACTGACATAAAAACTCTTTTGAAAATCAGGTGAAGTACTAATTATTGAATCATCAACAAACCAGGAATAAGAAATAGAGGTATCAGAGAGGTTAGGATTAAAGCTGTAATTTTTGATTAGCAGCTCTTCCTCAGTACAAATATTAGTTTTTGAAACATTGAATACAACACGTGGTGCATAATACTCTTCAACAACCAGTGTATCATAAAATAAGCAGTCATTTGAGTTAAGCTCTATTACGTATGAGCCTGGTTCATCTATCTCAATTTCGTTCGTTTTATAAATGACTTCAGACTCTTCTATGTTAAACCAGGTAACCTCATATGTATCATTCTGAATTTGAGAATGAAATACTTCATTCTCACAAAGCGCTATTTCTGAAGGTAGGCCGGTATTTGGTTTTAAATTAATCTCAATGAAAACTGAGTCTGAAGTAATACAATAATTGCCCAGATAATTCTGTTGAATTTCCAGTTTGTAGTAACCTGATTCTTTCGGAATGAAGTTTCTCCCATCAATTTCGGTATTTTCAAAATACCATTGAGTATCTTCAAATGAATGAGGGTACAAATCAGAAAGTGAAATATTATCATTGTGACAAATAAAAATGGAATCCGGGAGGTCGAGTGAAGGATATAATGCAACTACAAGTGGAATTTGATTGGCGCATTTTTCATTTTGCATCCTTAGGTTATAAATACCAGAGTTTTCCAAAATAGCATGATTAGTAGTAGAAATAAGAGAATCATTCTTGTCATACCAGCTTATATCTTCAAAATATTTGGTGTTGAATTCATTGATATCAATCCGAAAAGGTGCTTTACACCTTACCAATGGATTTGGAATGTCCGTGACGGGTTTATGGTTAACAAGAACCATGGAGTCTTTCCGAGAAGAGCATCCATTTTTTGTCATAACTTCTAATTGGACTAGTTCTTTTTTAGCTGTATCAAACTCATACTCAAAAAAGTGTCCATTTTGCCTGAGAATTCCATTGATATACCATCTGGATTCAACTATTTCTTCATGTTCGACCTGTGAAAGGTCTCTAAAAAAGACATTTTCATCTTCACAGATCTCGTTATAAGAAAATTGTACATCCGGCTTTCCAAATATGGTCAAAGATTTAACCTGAGAGTTGCTGCAACCATATTGATTCGTTCGTTCAAGCTTAAGAATTTTTGTGCCAGAAGAATTAAAACCTAAGCTGAATTCAGTCTGATTCGTTGAAAACAAAGAATCATCCAGACTCCAGTTATAAGTTAGTTGATCAAATGGCTCAGAATTATTAAATACCCTGATTTCAGTATCCTCACAAACTGAAAGGTCGTTTACAGAAAAAGAACCAGCAGGAACAGGTCTGACATCCAGTTTTCTTGAAATTGAATCTTTACAACCTTTTTCGCTTACAACAATTAACAAAAACTCATCAGTCCCTATCATCCCATGAGTTGTTATTACCGTATCCTCTTTTGACAAAAAAGTGCCATTCAGAAACCAACTGTGATCTAAAACAGAGAGATCCTGAATTGATGAAAGAGATTTAGATGTCAATGACTCCCCCAGGCATACCTGCGAAACATCCTTTCCCTGATAAATCAAATCAAAATTTGCAACAGGCTTGTAGTTCGATTCGATTGAAACTATAGTATCAGCATTACATCCAATCGAGTTTACTTTCGGACCTGTTGAAAGATTTAAGTCTATCAGACCGGCATTTGTTACCGGAAAACGAGGATTTGGTGTGGTACTATTAATGTTATCATAGGACCAGTTAAAATCAAGTCCATAAGAAATACCATTAGATTCTAACGAACTGCTATTTGAAATTTGGATAGTATCCTTTTGACAAAAAGACTGCTTATTAAGACTAAAATTTATATTGGGTTTTGGTAAAATTTCAATCGTCTTTGATACTTCATCACTATTGCAACCAAAATTATCTTTAATATGGTGTGTAATGATTGTAAAACCTGTCTGATTGAATGTGTGGGTGATTTCTGAAGTGTCATAATGGTATTTTGAGCCAATATCCCAATGATTCTCGCTAACATTTACTCCATTAGCTGGCATAGATAACAGGTCTAATTCAGTTCCCTTACAAATAAGATTGGTAAAAGGATCAGGAGAAATTTTAAAATCTACAACAGGAATGTCTTTTTGTATAATTTCCAGCTTTTGTTGGTTGGTACAACCTCTTGAATTCCTGACATTGAGATAGACAATATCCTGTTTGCTGATCCAAAGCTTCTTACTCTTCGAAATTGTGTCATTTGCATTCAGTCTTGACCAAAAGAAGTGGTCGCTACCCTTGTACTCAAATGAAACTGAGTCATCTCCACATAAATAATACTTACCTGAAATAGCTTGTTTCGAAGTACTAATCAATAAAGAACCCGTCTTGCATTTCTCAGCGATTGTTATGTAATTGTCACCTTTCCCAACTGGGAAATTAGTTAGTTCGATACTGTTATTTTGACTATCAATATTCCCTGTATGAGGAATCCAGTCCAACTTATCTTTTGAAGTGAAAACAGTGAGTAATGATTCCTGAAAACCTGCAGGCAAATCATTCTCAAAGTAATTGACCTGCAATGTCTTCAAATTGCCGGAATTACCAGAATTTATATGATAATATTTTGAGACTCCGCCACTTTTTCCAACAGTCGAAAGTGAATAATGATAACGCGAAATTAAAAACGGATCAAAAGGTTGATTTCCATAAGTTGTAACGATCAAACCTAACCCTAAAAGATGCTTGTCTTTTATACCTGTTGGAAGAAAAAAAGGAAAATCAGTCCTGACAACTGACTTATCCCCTGTTATCCTGGAACTATTATTTTCATTAGATAATGTTGAATATGCAAAATTAAAATATAGAACATTATTTCCCAGTTCAAAATTTGCATTTGTTCCGAAAGAAAGCTGATTTATCAATTCTAAGTTTGTTTCTGATTTTATTGAGCCCCCACTTTTTTGAATTTTCAATCCAAGAATATTTACTCTCCCTTTAGACTGAATTGATTGTTCATTTGTACCCGAAAAAATCAAATATCCTATTCCTGAGGCATCGATAATACTACCTGAATTCAAATCACTTAGATTACCCTCTACTATTAATTCACCATCGATAAACAATGAAGGATCTCCTGAAATGTTATTATTACCTATGTAGTTTCCGGAAACAAACAGCTTTGAGTCCTTTAGTAATCTTATATTGATACCATTATTGTAGATATCAACCTGTGAAAATACAGGAAAGATTAAGGCAATGAATAATATGTTGGCAATCAGATATCTCAAAACACTATTCTTTCATGATGAAGATGACAACATAATAAGAAGGCTTATTTTCAATAGCTTTTCCTATTCCGACTAATGAAACTGAGTTAATCACTTTCGAAGTTGATACATCGACGCTGGGTTTAAGATTTACAGTATTTGAAGTAAGGTTCGAAATACCGTCACCAGCTCCGCCAGGATTGCTTTTCTTACCCGAACTTATGTCCATCATCTTCAAATATTTAAGATAGTGAGAATGACTGATGGACCCGGAATGAATATGACCCGGATCATTGAGGGTATGAGAGTGTTCGGGCATCTGATTAACAGAAAGAGTCAATGTATTGCTACCTCCCTTTCCATTAATTTTATAATTGCTGCCATTGTACCCAACAATAAACTTACTTCTTAGATCAGGAGTATTTTGAGTACCATCGCAAACTTTCCAGCCTTTTGGAATTGTGGACAAGGTTCCTGTCCAAATTGCTATTCCTCCCTTTGGAATTCCGTTTATTGGTTGGAATTCTAAACCAGAGAAATGCATGATATCTTCCGTATAGTTATTGTAATAGATAAGTCCGATATCCGCAGCGTTTAATCCGGATTTTAGGGGCTCAAACTGATTGGTTACGGTATTAAGTTTTCGATTGTAGGCAGGGAGTAAAAGTCCTGAGGTACCCGATTTTAGCTCAATTATTGAGGATTTTTCGGGGTTTGAAGTACCAATTCCTATTGATTTCTGGGAGAAACCCTGGCTTTTGAAAGATAGAAATATCGATATTGTCAGTATTATTTTATTCAAAGTTTCATTATAAAAGCTAGCACATAATATGGTGGTCTTAGATCAATTGGATCCTTACCACCTGTTGTCTCTACAATTGCGGATGTTTTCTCAGAACTGATTGAAAAATCATGCTGGACCTCGGCAACTTCCAATGAATCTAAAATCGGTTGAAAATAATAGCCAGGCACTGAAATGGGAGCAGCAACAAAATCGCCATCATTTCTGTACAGCAATTCTTTATAGGTAAATGAATGTTGATGTGCTGTTGAATCAATTTTTAAGACATGTGTGTGGTCTGAATTAATAGTATGAGTGTGAGAAGGCAGATGGTTTCTTGTCAAAGTCAACAAATCGTTGCCACCTGATTTTCCTGGTTGATTGTAGTCATTGTTGGCAGGATTATAGCCTACGACAAATCGTCCTCTCAAGTCCGGTGTTTTAATGTATGATGAATTATTGACCGGACCACCTGCCAGGTTGTAATATCTTCCATCACATAGTACCCAGCCATAAGGAATATCACTGATTTTTCCATTCCACATGATTATGGTTCCTCTGGGAATATTCTCTAAAGAAACCCAATTTGTTCCATCGAAAAACTGTATTTTACTGATATCTGTATTATAGATTGTTAGAAATATTGCAGGATTGTTTATAGAGCTGATCTGACTTTGCGAAAGTCTGGGTATCAATACACCTCCCTCATCCCCTTCTTTGACATGCAATATTGCCGAGGGATCAGGATCCCCAGTATTGACCCCGATTCCCTGGCAAAGAGGAAAGTAATTAAGCAGTGTATTCAAAATAAGTATCGTTATAAATCTCAAAGTTTTTGGATATAAAAAATGGTATAATAGTTAGGCCTGTTATCTATATTCTCACCTAAACCAGTAGGTTCCAAAGTGAGCCCTGCGGAATTTGTTGCAAGAGTTCCCACTAATTCATTTTCAGTGGTTGTGATTTGTTTGTTTAATCCTGGTGAAGAATAAACTCTTTTTGTTCCATCATCAGCTTTCGCATAAGAAGCTGCAGTTTTATTTAGCTTAATGCTCGCTGAATGAGAGTGGTTCAAACCTGAAGTGATGGTCAGGTCATGACTATGTCCAGGATCGCTAATTTTATGCTTATGTGCGGGAAGATTATCTTTTTCCAGAGTAAAATTATTCCGACCCTTAGTTGATGCACCTAAATCTTTAAAATCCGAATCTGATGGATTGTATCCGGCAATAAAGAAACCCGATAGATCTATTGTGTTGTTTTTACCATTGCATATTGCCCATCCACTTAAATTGCCTATCCCCAGTCCAGATGCATCGAAATTTGATCTTGTACCGTACCAGAGGGTAACTATCCCTGAAGGTGAAGGTGCCTGCTCTACCCAACCCGAACTTTTCTCATAAACATAAAAATTGTTTTTATCTGTATTTATAATCCAAAGGCCATCGGCTGGATTTTTTACAGCCACCATCTGATTGGTAGTCATTCTTGGAATTAATATTCCCTGATTGGAAGTACTGATATCTAATAATGCATTTTGGTTAGCATTTGAAATATTGCCAATTGCAATAGTGTTTTGTGCTAATGATGAATTGATCACAAACACAGGAAATACCCATCCTAAAAATATTCTTTTCAGAAAAATGGGCATGCCTGTGTTATGAAAAAAGCGAGTGTATTGAATCATTACTAATAGCGGTTCTAATTGTGATTCCGTTACAAACGTAATTTTTATTTTTAAACAAACAAATTATTTATAAATTATTTTTTCTAATAACGGAATGTGATTGAAGTTTCGGTCCTCTCGATACCCGCCTCCCTTCGGTCATCGGGCAGGCCCGCCTCCCTTTGGTCATCGGGCGGGCCCGCCTTACGGACGGGCAGGCCCGCCTGACGGACGGGCAGGTCGAGGACCTTGCGTTGTGCAAATGGACAGAACTAGTAAAGTGTTAATTATGAGTGATTATTAAGCTAAAACTCATATCTTCACAAGAGAGACTCGGAGGTGCACAGAGTATCCTGATTTTTCAGATTGCAATTCATTCTCTCAGTTTTAGACTGATTTCACAAAACAGTTTAAAATCATTCAGACTTTCATTGATGATATTTTCAAGTAATGAAATGTCCAAACTTGAATATTCATGGACCGCAATATTTCTAAAACCCACCATTTTCTTTAAATTATCGGAGTGATTACTTGAAATAATTCCTTGTTTTTGAAGTATGTCAAATGAGTCTCTTGAACTTACAGGTGATCCTATTTTCTTTATTCGAAAATATGATTTGCCAGATCAATTGATTGTTCACATGCCCTTTGAAGGTTTAAAATGGCAGCATCCTGTCGAGTATAATCATTTGCAAAACCCTCTGTATCTGCTTCATATTCTTCTTTTACACTGGATATGCAACGTTCGATGCTGGCAACCTTATTCAAAATCAAATCATCCATATATATTCCCTCTTTTCTCAATATCTTCTAAAATAAGCTTTCTCTCTTCATTTAGCTTTTGATAATAGGAAAGTGTCAGATATTCAAAAGTATCTTTTTCATATTTATCCGAGACGTATAATAATTTCGATTCTTTCAGAATCTCAAAAGCAAGGACCGTGGATGCGTCATACAAGGAAACAATATCTACAGTAAGGTTAAGCTTTTCCTCCAAAACATCCTTTAGATCAAATAATTTGATAGAAGAAAGACCTTCTTTTTGAAGAATTGCTATATCTATATCACTGCCTGGTTTCGCTTCATCTCTCGCATAACTCCCAAAAACATAGATTGCGGTTACTTCATGTTCTTCCAGGATTGTATTTATGATAATATTTTCTATTGCTTCATGCATTAGATCAAAGATACAAATAATGGTTATTTAAATGTACGATAAGATAGTTACAACGGATAA
>CAYTFO010000172.1:0-2063 GCA_964437135.1 uncultured Roseivirgaceae bacterium
AACCCATTTTGGTAGTTCATCAGTATAATACGTACTTGTCATAAACTCACCAGTCTTTGAATCATACCAGTAAGCTCCGTTTGGATTATGACCAGCGGGTAATATTGCTCCTCTGTCTTTAACAGATAACCCTACAACTTTACTTTTAAAATTACTATTCAGTATTAACTCATCAGTAACGGTTGTTGAGACCATGTTTTTTGGAGACCTAAGTCCTGCTTCAGCAGTTCCACCAACGCCATTAACTGAGGTGTCTTCTGCACAGTACATCATATTGCCAGAGCGCTTATCAAACCAATTGTTGGAAATTATTCCATGCCTCGAAGGAGTTGTACCCGTATAAATAGATGCGTGTCCGGGTCCGGTATATGTGGGTGTATAGTTGAAATGTGCATTTTTATAATAAAAACCCTCATCAAGAAGTCTTTTAAACCCATTTTCGATGAATTTGTCCTGATATCTTGAAAGATAATCTGTTCTCATTTGATCAACAACTATACCTACTACCAGTTTTGGATTTTTACTTTGACCAAAACACAGGTGTAGAGTAAGCATTGGAATCAATAGAATTAAGCTTTTTCTCATTTGTTTTGTATTATTATAACATTTGCTAAATTAATAAGCATTGCATTTTTATTTTGTTTGTTAAGAAAATTTAATGTTCAGTATTGTAATATTGATGGATGATCTCAGCGATTAGACCTGTCCATCCAGTTTGATGTGAAGCACCAAGACCCTCTCCTGTATCACCATGAAAATATTCATAAAAGAGGATATGATCTTTAAAGTGTGGATCTTTCTGAAACTTTTCATTTTTACCAAATAAAGGTCTGTTACCATTTTCATCTTTCTTAAATATCTCGATGAGTTTATCTGCAATGAGTTTAGCGATCTCTTTTAATGTTATAAAGTTTTTAGACCCTGTTGGGTATTCGATTTTAAACTCATCTCCAAAGTAGGAGTGAAATTTAAGTAGAGATTCCAGAAGTAAGTAATTCACAGGAAACCAAATTGGACCTCTCCAGTTGGAATTCCCACCAAAAAAAGATGAATCTGATTCTCCGGGTAGATATTTTACGGTTAGTTTTTCTTCTTTAATTTCAAATTTGTAAGGATGCTTTTCATGATATTTAGATAAAGCTCTGATTCCAAAATCAGAAAGAAACTCTTCTTCATCGAGCATCCTCTCCAATATTTTCTTTAACCTAAAACCTCTAAGAATACTTAAAAGTCTTCTGCTTTCGACGCCGTGATCTTCCCACCTGGAGACAAGTGAAGCCAGCCTTGGTCTTTCTTTCATGAAAAAATCAAGGCTATCTCTAAAATCAGGAAGAAAATGATATGTATCTGCATGCAGAATCTCTATCGCAAAAATGGGTATTAAGCCCACCATAGATCTGACCTTTAGTTTTTGATTAGGCAGGTCAGGGGTATGTATCACATCATAAAAGAAATTGTCCTCATCATCCCAAAGAGACTGATCATCATGTCCAATACTATTCATTGCACCAGCGATGTACATAAAATGCTCGAAAAACTTGATTGCCATATCCTGATATACAGGTGACTGCATAGAGAGATTTAAAGACATCTGAAGCATATTTAGGGCAAACATGGCCATCCAACTGGTACTATCAGCCTGCTCAAGCTTTGCGTTTTCAACTATCGGGTGATTTCTATCGAATACTCCGATGTTATCTAAGCCAAGGAACCCACCTTCAAATACGTTATTACCGTCTTTATCTTTCCGATTTACCCACCACGTAAAATTAAGAAGAAGTTTATGAAAGCATTTTTGTAGAAAACCATAATCTCCTTTTCCATTGTTTAGTTCTTTATCTATTTCAAACACCCTTAAAACGGACCAGGCATGGACTGGAGGGTTGACATCACTAAAATTCCATTCGTAAGCAGGAATTTGGCCATTCGGGTGCTGGTATCTTTCTGTTAGTAAGGTAAGCAGCTGATCTTTCGCAAAATCCTGTCGCAGCGTGCTATACCCGCCAGCACGACACCCGAGTGTGCGCTTCGTCGGCATGGCTATTGCGCTAACCCAATCCCGA
>CAYTFO010000172.1:2073-8382 GCA_964437135.1 uncultured Roseivirgaceae bacterium
TACACAATGAAAAGCAGTATCCCAGGCAGCATACCATGGATATTCCCATTTATCCGGCATACTAATAATGTTATAATTAAACATATGTTGCCAGTCTGAATTTCTACCATGTACACGATTACCCGGTGGCACCGGTCTACCTATGTCCCCATGAAGCCACTTCTTCACATTGTAATAATAGAATTGCTTGCTCCACATCATTCCGGCAAAAGCCTGTCTTTGGATCATGGAAAGCTCTTTATCATTTACATTCTTTTGAATTGTTCTATAAAATGAATCTGACTCAGAAATTCTGGTTTCAAAAATTGAATTAAACTCTTTAAAAGGATTTTCAAGTTTAATTTTACTCATACGAATCCTTATTTTGGATTTGGAATTACCTTTCAATTTAAGTTTAAATATCCCTGCTGACTTGGTTCCTTTTTTATCCTCATCAACTGTGGGTTTTCCGTTCACTACATAATCATTTATGCCGTCTTTAGGATACTTTGTTACACTTTGGGTATTGTACAGCCTTACCCTGTTTGTTTCATTATTGCAAAAAACAATTTCACTAACAGATTCATCAAAGTATATATGATATGAACCTGAAATGTGATGTTCCAGGTATATTTCATTATCTGATTTTTGAACTATGAGAGGTTTTGTTCTATCTCTTCCGGAAGACCATGTGTTTCGAAGCCATAAAGTTGGCAAAACTGTGATTTCTGCTTCTTCTTTTGACCTATTGCAAATGGTAGCTGTAAATAAAAAGTCCTGAGGGTCATTTTTAGCATATTCAAGGAAAATGTCAAAATATTCATCATTGTCAAATATCCCAGTGTCAATTAATTCGTATTCACGTTCTACTTTACTTCGGTTCTTGTTTTCAGTTACTAATTTTTCATATGGAAATTTTGTTTGAGGATACTTATAAAGCATTTTCATATAAGAATGGGTAGGAGTACTGTCCAGATAATAGTAGTATTCCTTTACATCTTCACCATGATTTCCTTCATGAGAGGTCAACCCAAATAATCTTTCTTTTAGAATACTGTCATTACCATTCCAAAATGCCCATGCAAAACAAATTCGTTGATCCTCATTACAAAAACCACCAATACCATCTTCTCCCCATCGGTATGCCTTACTTCGAGCCTGGTCATGAACTACACTTTCCCAAACATTTCCGTCTGCGGTGTAGTCTTCTCTCACCGTAGCCCATTGTCTTTCAGAGAGATAAGGCCCCCATTCTTTCCAGTTGACTCCGCTTCTGGATTGTTTTAATCTTATATGTTCTTTAGTATCCATAGTTTTGAAAACGGCCCAATTAAAAACAAAATTGATTGAAATTCAAATTTGGTGTTTACATCAATGCAGATTCTACTAATTTTGCCGCATGACCGAAAAAATTCTTATTCTGGATTTTGGTTCCCAATATACGCAGCTTATAGCCCGAAGAGTAAGGGAACTAAATATTTATTGTGAAATCCATCCCTACAATCACTATCCTCAGCCTGACCATTCGGTCAAAGGAATAATATTCTCCGGAAGTCCATGTTCTGTTCTGGAAAAAGATGCACCTGACATTGATATACAGGAGTTTGAACATTTACCAATTTTAGGTATCTGTTATGGTGCTCAATTGTTGGTGCATAAACATGGTGGTAAAGTTTCCAAATCCGAACATCGTGAGTATGGAAGAGCCAGGCTTGCAAGAATTGATTCTCATTTTGACTTATTAAAAGAAATTGAAAAAGAGACTCAGGTATGGATGTCTCATGGAGATACAATCGTTGAGCTACCAGAGGAATTTGATACTATTGCTTCGACTGAATCTATTCCTGTAGCAGCATTTAAATGGAAAGAAAAGCCAATTTACGGAATTCAATTTCACCCTGAGGTTACTCACACTAAACAAGGCAAAGACTTGTTGAGAAATTTCGTAGTACATATTTGTGGTACTTCCCAGGATTGGACACCAGATATTTTTGTCGAAAATACTGTAGCTGAATTAAAAGAAAAGCTTGGAAATGATAAGGTTGTAATGGGTTTATCAGGTGGAGTCGATAGTTCTGTAGCTGCTACCTTAATACACAAGGCAATTGGAAAAAATCTTTTCTGCATTTTTGTGGATAATGGACTGCTTCGTAAAAATGAATTCGATGATGTGCTGGATTCTTATAAACATATGGGACTGAATGTAAAGGGAGTAGATGCTAAAGAAAAATTCTATAAAGCTCTTGAAGGTCTCAAAGATCCTGAAGATAAGAGAAAAGCAATCGGTCGAACTTTTATTGAAGTTTTTGATGAGGAAGCTCATAAAATTGAAGATGTAGTTTGGTTGGGACAAGGTACAATTTATCCGGATGTGATTGAGTCTGTATCAGTTAAGGGTCCTAGTGTCACAATAAAATCTCATCATAATGTAGGCGGATTGCCTGAAAAAATGAAAATGAAGGTTGTTGAACCTTTAAGTAGTTTATTTAAAGATGAGGTAAGAAATGTAGGAAGAAGTCTCGAAATAACTGAAAACATACTGGGAAGACATCCTTTTCCCGGACCTGGTCTGGGTATAAGAATTCTGGGAGATATCACTGCAGAAAAGGTTAGAATATTGCAGGAAGTAGATCACATCTTTATAAATGGGCTGAAGGAATCAGGTCTTTACGATGAGGTATGGCAGGCAGGAGCAATGCTACTTCCTGTTCAATCAGTTGGTGTAATGGGGGATGAAAGAACTTACGAAAATGTAGTTGCGCTGAGAGCAGTATCAAGTCTTGATGGAATGACTGCAGATTGGGTACATTTACCGTATGATTTTCTGGCAAAAGTTTCAAATAATATTATCAATAGAGTTAAGGGGGTAAATAGAGTAGTCTATGATATTTCTTCTAAACCACCAGCAACTATAGAATGGGAATAAGAAAAACAATATTCTTTGTGGCCTTGCTTGCCGCCACACTTAATCTAAATGGGCAATCTTTTCTTCAGGAATATGAAGAAGCTAAAAGACTGTATAATACAGGTCAGTTTCAGGCCGCTGCAAGTGCATTTTCTGAACTAACTTCCATTAAATCAACTTCAGAATATGCTTCTTACCTATATGCGCTTTCTCAATATAAATTAGAGAATCATGAAGAAGCTGTAGCAATGTGTAAGCAAATCATAGGTAAAAGTCCCGGATGGGAAAAATTATCTGAGGTTGCTTTTCTTGGAGCATTTATTTCATTGGAACAAAAAAAATACCGGGATGTGTTCTTTTTTGATGATTATCTGAAACCTGAAAGTACATTTAGTGAACAAATCAATATAGAATTAAAAAGATTATTAGAAGCGGAGTCTATAGAGACACTTAATTCAATATTATCAGAAAATAGTAATGAAGAAATTGTAGCAATAGCACTTGCAAAAAAACTAAGCGAACAAAGTAGTATCAATCAGGAGCAAATTGATAGTCTGGCTGATATTTACAATCTGGAATGGAAAGACTTTTATGATAACTCAATAACCAACATCAAAAAGGATAAATACAACATAGCATTAGTGCTTCCTTTTATGTTTGAGGGTTTGGAAAAGCCGGAATATGTCATTCGAAATCGTTTGGTAATGGATTTTTATCAAGGATTTCAATATTCGCTGAAAGAACAGGGAATAGAAAATATTGAAGTTTATCTTTTTGATACTAAGAAATCAGGCAATACTACAAATAGTTTTTTAGAGGAATTAGCGGCTATGGATCTTGTTGTAGGACCACTTTATCTTGAACCAGTAAGTATTGTTTCAGAATTCTGCAAGTCAAATAGAATAAACATGATCAATCCACTGACTGAGAATATTGATTATATGGAAGGTAATCCATTTGCCTTTTTATTTAAACCATCATATCTGACACAGGCAGAGAAGGCTGCTAGCTGGGTAGTGGAGAATGTAAAAAATAAAAACGCGGTGATCTTTTTCGAGGAAAATGAAAGAGACTCTGCTTTTGCAGCAACTTATAAATCAATCCTTGAAAAGAATGATTTTGAAATACTTGAATTTAAGTCTGTCAACGAGGAAGGGTCGAAACTAATACTTGACAGATACTTAGAAAAATACGAAGAATACTATACAAAAGAAGAAGCAGATTCTTTGATTGAGCTTGAACTGAAAAATCGATTCATTAAGATTCGAAAGCTTAGGTCATTTGAGGAAAGAGATAGTTTTCTAACAGCAATTTATTTTTATGATGAAGAAGATGAAGATAGAGAAGATAAGCTGATTGCATATGAAGATAAATTTGTTATCGAAAAAGACAGTATAGGTTCCATATTAGTAGCTACAAGGGCAAATGCAATTGCTAATAACATGATTAGCCTTGTTGCAAGCAGAAACGATAGCGTTATTTTAATCGGTAAAGAAGATTGGTTGAATTTTAAAACCTTGAATTACGAACAGGTAGATAATCATAATGTGAAATTCATAAGTTCATTTTTTGTAGATAAAACCTCAAATAGTTACTCTTCTTTCGTAGAAAAATTCAGTACTCAAAACGACATATTTCCTTCAGAATACCATATTTCCGGTTTTGAACTCTCTTCTTTCATATCAAAATTACTGGGTCAATATGGGAAATACTTTCAACTTGAATTACCGGAAAATGCTCTAATCGATGGTGTTCTAACCCCGGGGATCAGCTATAATAACAAAAATGATAATCAGGTAGTACCTATACTTGAAGTAGATAATTTTGAAGTAAAATCAATAAACAAACCCTACTATGCAGATAGAAAATAGCGTCAGGCTATTCGATGAAGCTAAAAAATTTATTCCCGGAGGTGTAAACTCACCAGTAAGAGCATTTAAAGCCGTTGGAGGAGATCCCATTTTCTTTTCTTCAGCATCCGGTGCCTACATGTTTGACGAGGATGGAAACAAATATATAGACCTTATCAACAGTTGGGGCCCAATGATATTAGGTCACTCCAATGAAAAAGTGGAAAAAGCCGTTATTGAAGCTGTAAAGTCATCAACATCGTTTGGTGCACCCGGAAGACGTGAGGTGGAAATCGCTGAACTCATCGTTGATATGGTTCCTTCCATAGAAAAGGTGAGAATGGTCAATTCCGGAACGGAGGCTGCAATGTCTGCCATAAGACTCGCTCGTGGATATACAGGAAAAGATAAATTTATAAAGTTCGAGGGTTGCTACCACGGTCATGGAGATTCATTTCTAATATCGGCTGGAAGTGGTGCGATTACAATGGGAACTCCGGATAGCCCGGGTGTCACAAAGGGGACAGCGAAAGACACTCTACTGGCGAGATTTAATGACTTAGAGCACCTTGACCAGATAATATCTGAAAATTACAACGAAATTGCTGCTATTATGGTAGAACCGGTAGCAGGTAATATGGGATGTATACTTCCTGAACCCGGTTTTCTGGAAGGGCTTCGGGACAGATGTACAAAACACAATATTGTGTTGATTTTCGATGAAGTCATGACAGGATTTAGATTATCAAAAGGTGGGGCACAGGAGCTATTTAATGTTACTCCCGACATGACTGCTTTAGGAAAAATAATAGGTGGTGGTCTTCCGGTTGGTGCTTATGGAGGGAAAAAAGAAATCATGGATTTTGTTTCTCCTTCAGGGCCTGTTTATCAGGCAGGTACTTTATCTGGAAACCCGGTCGCTATGGCAGCAGGGATAGCCATATTAACTCAATTGAACGATAATCCAACAATCTACAAAGAGTTGGAAGAGAAAACGAGTCATATTGTTGAAGGGATAAAAGGTATTTTAAATGCTAACCAACTTGATTATACAATTAATCATATTGGAAGCATGTTCAGTCTCTTTTTCACCGATAAAAAGGTCATTGATTTTGAATCTGCAAAGACGTCTGATACGGTTTTATTTGGGAAGTATTTCAAAGAGATGTTGTCAGCAGGCATCTACCTGGCTCCAAGTCAATTTGAATCATTATTTGTTGGAAATGCTATTTCTACAGATGACATTCAAAGCATAGTTTCAGCTGCAGAAAAAGCCCTAAAGACTATATATACCAAAAATTGATAGCAATTCCGAATTTCATTTATTGAAGTTTATTTTCAAGTATTTTGATATTCATCAGAGAAGTGAATGCACTATTCAATATAACAGGAATGAAATGACAACACCTATGATCAAAACTATTGCTACGCAGAATACATAAAGAGTATAAATAGCAAATAGTTTACTCAAAACTGTGATGATCTTTTGTTTATAGACATTTCTAAATGAAATAAGGACATAAACTGATGAAAGGGCAAATACACCAATTACCATATTATCAAAATTTGAGGAGT
>CAYTFO010000173.1:0-4303 GCA_964437135.1 uncultured Roseivirgaceae bacterium
TTATATAAGTTAAGAATTTTAGCTTATGCTTCTTTTCAAACATAATACCTCTGAGGCTTCTTCAAGGACCTTTGTGTTATAGCTGGCAGCAGTTCTAAGCTCTAACTTACCATTCCAACATCATCCCTAATATTCTTTTCATAAAAAAGCTTTAGAAAAATCAGAGCGGGATGACAATGATTATCCACTTTGTCTTCATTAAAAAGCTCATCCAGATTACTGATGGCACTCAGGTCGTAAAGTTCGGATTGTTCAAGTGCTTTAAATCCCATTGACCATTTTTCAAAAATTCGTTTTTCAGTATTTCCTTCCAATACAACAAAAACGCTTTTATGTCTTTCGTCCTTTTCTATTCTATTAAAAAGAGAAAGCACCTGATTTTTTTCTCCTTCCAGAATCTGCATAAACCTACCCCTCGAGTATACAAGCATACCCGTAATCCCCTTTTCATTATTATTTTTCTTGCTTTGCTGAAGTAGTTCGGCCAGCTCCTGAGTACTCCAATCTTTGACGGATTGACTTGCATAAATAAGGTAGTACATAAAAAATCCCTTTGGTTAAATTTATTTGATCTGTAGTAAAAAACAAAGTCAATTAACTCTGATCCAGCTTTCTTTCAGCTTCCTTAATTGAAAATTGGTATTTCCTTTTAAAATACTGTCTGAATGATTCAGAAAACTGTTCAAGGCAAATCACACTCTCAGGGTGTTCTTCATCAATGATTAGGATAAAAAAATCCCCTTCTTCCATTTCATATGCCTCTCGAATTTGAAGGGTCTTCATGTACGACTTTAATCTGTAAACATAACTTATAATGCAGGCGAAATTAAAATTACCCGTCATTTCACGATACCCCCGATCCTTTGATTCTAGCTTACCAAATATGACGAGTCCCCAGGTGAGCAATTTAATTTTCTTGTGATTCTTTACCAGAGAGTAAATGATCAGAACACTTCCCAAAAAAGCAACTGTTACGGTAGAATATACCACGGATTCATAATCGAGTTTTTCATTGAAAATTAGAAATGAAATACTAGCAAAAATCAATAACCCAAATCCAAGCGAGATGTAAATACCCCCTAACAGTATCTGAATCTGATAAAATAAAGGAAAAGTTCTTGGCGTTACCCGAATCATAATTAGTCATACATTTCCTAATCAAATCACTTCTTCTTTCTGAGTTCCTGATCTATAGTGATTCTCATTAGGTTGAAAGTAACCGACATCATAAATAGCACAAAAGCAAGGCCACCAAATGTAATCCATGAGATATCTAATCCGGTCAGATAAAAGTATAATCCTAAAAGAACCAAAACAGACAGAAAAACAATCGAAAATACCATCAGCAAAGTGTATTTGGTTTTTTTTGATTCAAGCTGCTTTTTTGAATATTCGGATGCTTTCTTTTTAGCCAATGCTTAGGTTTTCTTTTGCTAGTGTAAAGTTAAATCACGAAATTAAACCGAGATACATCTTAATAATAAATTGCTTTTCTCTATTAATCAATATGAAAAATACTTAATTAACTACTTATTCTTTTGACAGTCATCTCCTGCAAGATTATCCTATTGAATTTGGTGAATTGTAATTAAATTCTATCATGTAATCTAAAATACCATCCATTTTTCAGGATTGACCAATGGGTTTGGATAGTCAACGCCAAGTTCTATACCTGCGTCAGCTAATTCCTCACGGGAAAGCTCAGAAGGATGGTGCGCTTTAAATCCGGGGATGTCCCGAAGTTGCGGAATCCAATGTCTTACATATTCTCCTTTTGAGTCATATTTTTGGGCCTGACTCATAATGTTGAAGTAGCGATTATCCCGGGGGTCATTTCCTACTCCGGCAACATACATCCAGTTTCCCCAGTTGCTACAAACATCATAATCTATCAGCTGAGACTCAAACCAGGCTGCTCCCCAACGCCAGTCAATTTGCAGGTCCTTTACCAAAAAACTAGCCACATTTTGTCTTCCACGATTTGACATAAAGCCGGTTGTTTTCAATTCAATCATATTGGCATCAATAAATGGAATACCCATTTCACCGTTTTTCCATTTTTCAAAAGCACGGACATAGTTTTTCGTTTCGATTTCCTCATTTCTGATTCCCTTTTTGAAGAAAACCCGGTTTCCATATTTTTTGCAAACAAACCTGAAATAATCTCTCCAGATCAACTCAAATACCAACCAGTAGGTTGAGCTATTTTTCTTTACTTCTTTTTCGTATTTCTTTACTTCATGATAGATGCTTTTGGGTGAAATACAACCCAAAGAAAGCCACGCAGAAAATTTACTGCTGTAATCTTCTCCCAGCAATCCATTGCGGGTGTACTTGTAGGTTTTGAGGTGATCACCTTCCCAGAAATAGTGATTTAGTCTTTTCCAGGCGGCATTTTCTCCTCCTTCAAACTTGATCGCTGCTCTATCATCAATATTTGGAACATTTGTAAATCCAAGTTCACTCAATGTAGGAACCGAACGATCATATTTGTAGGGTAATGCAGGTAATGATTCAGGGGAATTGATCTCTTTTCTTATGTCTGTAAATTTTTCGTTTTCTTTTCGGAATTTGGTGAAAACGTCCGGTAGTTTTCTAATGGGCCATGGAATATCCTGATCATGAAATAAGGTCGATTGCCATTCAAATTCTATCTCGATTCCCGCATCATTTAAATGATACTCTAATTTACGTTCCGTTTCAGTCTCTTCCCAGGTTACCTCTTTGGAGGCAAATACTCTCGTAACATTATTCTCTTTGCAAAAATCACTAAGCTTATCTTCCGTTATCCCAGTCAGAATAATTAGGTCAGAATTAAGGTTGTTCAGAGATTTTTTCAGGTCCAAAAGACTTTCCAGCAAAAAATTGGTTCTCAAGTGATCTGTTTTTTTGAAACCATAAGCGGTATCCTTAAATAATCGAGTATCGATGCAATAAACCGGAATTAATGAATCACTGTAGGCAATAGCTCTTGCAAGTGTAGTATTATCTCGCAGTCTTAAATCATTTCTAAACCAGACTAAACCTCTCTTTTCCATACTTATTGAACACTAGGTTCACTAGTGAGGTTTACTATTTTCCCAGAATTGTTACAACTATTTTTCTACCACCGCCACGATTTCTAAACTCACATAAATAGATTCCCTGCCAGGTACCCAAATTAAAGCGGCCATTTGTAAAAGGGACAGAAACGGATGACCCTACCAATGAGGATTTTATATGAGCCGGCATATCATCTGGGCCTTCATAGGTATGAATGAAATACGGAGTATCCTCAGATACCATTTCATTAAAGAACCGTTTGAAATCTTCTCTTACGGTAGGTTCAGCATTTTCATTGATTGTAAGTCCGGCTGATGTATGCTTAACAAATATTTGAGCTGTTCCCGTTGTAATTGGGCAATCTTCTATAGCGGTCTCTATCAAATGAGTTATAAGATGAAACCCCCTGTTAAATAAAGGGAGCGTTATTTCCTTTTGATATATTTCCATAGTAGATTCTATTCTTTTATAAATTCATATGCTCCAATGTCAGGGTTTTCATCCCGGAGCCTTCCATCCAGATCAATTAAAAACTGACTGTTAGCAGCATCAATAGCAATTGACACGCTATCAATCATGTAGTCAAAAGCGAAAAGATTCACAAATCCGGGGAAGTTTGTCTCAACTGAATTTACATTTCCCGGATATTCAATGTTCCCGGAAATTAGATTGTTATTTATTACAATATTGTAAGGCACTTCTTCAGTTAAGCTTACAAATAGTTCTTCTTCGT
Organism: uncultured Roseivirgaceae bacterium; assembly: GCA_964437135.1. GTDB lineage: Bacteria > Bacteroidota > Bacteroidia > Cytophagales > Cyclobacteriaceae > CAYTFO01. The sequence goes on from CAYTFO010000173.1 coordinate 3,776, forward strand.
TGCTACCATAAACGATCGAGTTTAACAAACCCACATTGAGTTCATCCACAAGTCTTTCATTATTGTCCAAAAGGATATTATCTGAAAAAATCACTGCTGGATCTTCGATAAAAAAGAAATTGGGAGAATTTGCTATGGTGCAGTGATCATAAAAATAATTACCACCAGCAACGTTTAATAAAACGGGTCCCCCTGAATTGTAAAATAAGCTGTTTTCGGCATAAATATCCGAGGTAAAACTCAAAATTGCATTTTCACTCGAATGCCTGATAATAGTATTTTTCAAAACCAGATCAGGGATAGTATCCTGATCGGGTGTTCCTACTCTAAATCCATAGCGATTATTTTCGATTATGGCATATTCAATTTCATTATCACGGCTGCCTTCCAGCAAATAAATACCATCCCATTGACCCGGTGCCTCAATGAAGTCTTCATCAAATCTCGAATTTCTGAATACTACTCTCCTTCCTGAATCTCCTTTTACCGTAAGTTTCCCATTCACAAAAAAACGGACACCATTGTCCA
>CAYTFO010000173.1:4313-8346 GCA_964437135.1 uncultured Roseivirgaceae bacterium
GAACCGGCTTCTATTCTTAATTCACACAAAGAATCAATTAGAATATCATCAAAAATCACATAAGGTCGCTCCGAATCCCAAATCTCATCACATATGATTTCATTGCCCAGATAATTGGCATCCTGACCCCATGAAACCAGTTTTATGTCTTTAACATTTTCATTCCACGTTACAAGTATCGAATCTTTCACTAAAAAAGGAAGATTTTCATCCTGCGGATCAATAGTTACATTAATGAGAACAAGCAGACTATCTTTTCCAAAAATGACTTCATCTCGTATAGAGTTGCCCTCTTTTCCATTGACAATCATTGAGAATTGAGAAGACTCATTTGCAATTCTAATTTCATCAATTCGGATTGCTTTTGAATTTTCATTTCTGATTCTCAAACGTTTGGTTACACTGGCCCGGCTGGTTAGTAGGGTGTCAAAAAGCACTGTGTCCTCACTGAATACGAGTTCTGCATCTGGCGAAACGACAATATCCAATTCTCTGTCACATGATGATAATGCGAGAATTACGGTTCCAATAAACAGAATTTGAAATAAATAAAGTTTAAATGATTGGATTTGCATTCAGTATTGGAAGTCAGTTTGACTCATCTTCCTTCATTTTTTCAGTATTCTCGGCAATCCTAAGTTGCTCGATAAAGTCTTCGATATCACCATTCATAACGTTCGGAAGGTTATAAACTGTATATCCAATCCTGTGATCCGTAACTCTGCCCTGTGGAAAGTTGTAGGTCCTGATTTTATCTGATCGGTCACCACTACCTACCATACTTTTCCTTTGCGAACTAATTTCATCTTCTCTTTTGCGAACTTCAATCTCATAGAGACGGGATCTCAATACTTTCAATGCCTTGTCGTAATTAGCATGCTGAGAACGTCCATCCTGACATTCTACAACAATTCCTGATGGATTGTGAGTTAACCGAACAGCCGACTCGGTCTTGTTAATGTGCTGACCTCCAGCTCCCGATGCGCGAAATGTATCCTTTCGGATATCACCCATGTTCAGTTCAAAATCAAACTCCTCTGCTTCAGGAAGTACAGCTACAGTTGCTGCAGAAGTATGTACCCGACCCTGAGATTCGGTAGATGGAACCCTTTGGACACGATGTACACCGGATTCAAATTTCAATTTCCCATAAACATCCTCTCCTTCAATAGATGCTACTATTTCCTTGAAACCGCCTGCAGTTCCCTCACTGAAATTCATGATATCCAGCTTCCAATTCTGAGATTCTGCATAGTTTTTATACATTCTGAAAAGATCTCCTGCAAATAAAGAAGCTTCATCTCCTCCGGTACCTGCACGAATTTCAAGAATCACATTTTTGCCGTCATTCGGATCTTTAGGGATCAACATCATTTTGAGCTCCTCTTCCAGCTTTTCAATTACTGGCTGAAGTTCATCAATTTCCATTTTAGCCATATCCCTGAATTCCTCATCCTTTTCGGTTTTAAGGACATTTTTCGCTGTATCCAGGTTGCCTTTAGCCGTTTTATATTCTTTGTATTTTATGACAACCTTCTCCAAATCCTTATATTCCTTATTCAATTCCATGAACTTTTTCATGTCAGCTGTTATGTCCGGCTGTACAATCAATTGACCCACTTCTTCAAACCTATGCTTGATTGATTCTAACTTTTCGATCATTTACGACTAAATTTAAGGCACAAAATTAGCAAGTTATACTGACAAAGCGATGCAAAAGACTTTCTTCCATTTTACATATGCAGCAATCCTTTTTCTGTTTGTCCAGGGATGCGACACCAATAAACCTATAGACAGAGAGGCAGTCAAAGAGGAAATGAAATCCCGTGAATTGAAAAAAGTTTCAGATTCTGAAATTATGGAAAAAGGGAAAGAAATCGGGATGAGCATAGCACAAGCGGCTCAGAAAGAACTTCAGCAAAACCTTTTGAATGCAATTCAGGAAAAGGGAGTCGAGGGAGCAATTTCATTTTGCAATGCAAATGCACTTGATATAGTTAAGGGGTTGGAGGATTCCATGAGAGTCAAGGTTTTTAGAGTCAGTCAGAAATACAGAAACCCTGTTGATGAACCAGATTCTATTGAAGCCCTGATTTTAGATGCTTATCATTACAATGTAGAGAATGAATTGAAACTGGAAGCGTCTGTTCAGGAAGAAAATCCTGAAACCTTATTGTTTACACAGCCGATTGTAATCAATAATCCACTTTGTCTCAATTGCCATGGAAAAGTAGGTTCTGAAATCACAGAAAGCACGTACGATACCATCAATTATTTCTATCCAAAAGACAAAGCAGTGAATTATGAACTGGGACAGCTAAGAGGAATGTGGAGTATTCGAATTCCGAAAAAAGAGATAGTTAACCTGCTGTAAGCTCTGCATAGCGAAAACAATCCACTGTATGGTCATTTACAATGCCAATGGCCTGCATATGGGCATAGATAATGGTTGTGCCAACAAATTTGAATCCTCTTTTTTTCAAATCTTTCGATATTTTATCCGATAAAGGTGTGTATGCGGGCACTTCGGACATCTTTCTCCATTCATTTACAATGGGTTCCCCGTCAGTAAATCCCCAGATATAATTATCAAAGCATTCAAACTCTTCCTGAACGTTTAGAAATGCCTGAGCATTACTTACTGTGCTTAGTATTTTTAGTCTGTTTCGGATGATGGAACTATCCTGTAACAGTTCCTCAATTTTTTTATCGTCATATCTGGCAATGATCTCCGGGTCAAATCCATCAAAAGCCTTTCGATACCCTTCTCTTTTTTTAATGATTGTACTCCAGCTCAACCCAGCCTGTGCTCCTTCAAGAGTAAGAAACTCAAAATGCTTTATTTCATCATGAACAGGTAGACCCCATTCATTATCATGATAATCAATATACTCTTTGAAGCTGTTTTCAGACCATTCACATCTTTTTTTTGACATTTGTTATACTACCAGATTTTGTAGCCTGTTGATTATGTATAAATTTAGCGTTTCTAATCAGTGATGAGGAAGTACATATCAATTTTATTTTTTCTTTTTATCTCTCAAGTTTTATTGGCTCAGCATAAGGATCCGATCGAGATGCAAATCCTTAAAAAGGGTAATAAACTACCTGAAGACCTGGTTTCTACACGGTCTGCAATCATTATCGATGCTCATGATCCCAAAATGTGGAAGGAAAAAAGTTTTACAATTCATAATCAACTCAAAGCAATGGGTCTTGATGTTGTCATGTACTTCTACTATGGGGACATTCATTCAAGCCCAAAAATTAAGAGGATATACGAGGGAATGATTTCTGAAAGGAAAATAGGGAATATTTTATGGTTTTCCTTTCATGATAATCGGGTCAAATTTGCTTTAGCTCCATATAGCAATTCAGAACTACTGGTGGATCCAAACTCTGAAACCTGGTACAGTGAAAATAATAGCTTAAATGACCTTCTTTTTGAATTTGCACTTAATGTAAAGAAAAAAGAATATGAGCAATCAAATTTTCTTATTCCGGATGCTCCTGAATTCTTTGAAGATGTGCCACTTATTGAAAAAACTGAGTATCCGTCTTATCCTACTCAACTTAAAAGATTGCCACTTGTAGTCGTTGAATTTCCTTATTTAGAATATGATACCACTATGGCACTTAATGATCAGCAAAGAAAAGCTTTGGAAGCTTATAATGCAGATGTTCGAAGACAAAATGAAAAACTCCGCTCAATTTTCGCTGATTATCCCTATAAAGTTGAGTTTATCAAAAACATTACAGATGAAGAGGCTTTTGATAAGGGGTACCAATTTTTACTCAGATACCTATACACCTTTGGTAATACTATAAAAAATCTACTTAACTATGAATCGGAATCAGATGAGGAGGATTTTGTGTCAGTACTGCCAAATGAAGATGGGAAAAGGACATTAAAAGCAATTTCTGCCCAGGAAAGAGTCTATAAATACTACATAAAGCACTCATCCTCAGGAGACGCATATATGGGCCGATACTGGGATGCAGATCACGATTGGGAAGTCGCCCTAAATGCTTA
>CAYTFO010000174.1:0-8303 GCA_964437135.1 uncultured Roseivirgaceae bacterium
CTTAGTGACCCTATCTATGTAAATGTAGAGTCTCCTATAGTAAAAGTGAGTGGGTATCTATCGCTCACCAAAAACCATGAGAAGTATGGGAATATTTGGCTAGGTAATGTTAATGGAGTTTTATCAATACCAGAAAAATTTGCTTTCAATGCAGCATATATGATAGGAAGGGTCAAAAAATTACCTTATTGGTTTATTGAATTAAGACCCGGAACTGCTGATTTAGAAGAACCTGAAATTGGAAAACCTCTATCTAACGAAGTTTCTATATTGGAAAATCCGACCAAAGTAGGAAGTTTAAAATTGGTTGGAGCAGCAGGGCGAGCATTTCATAATATGGGAACAACTAGCACAAACAGTATTGAACCTACAAAAGAAAACAAGTATGGTGCTTTTATGAATCTTGTATTTTTTGATCATAAAAAGGATGGGAAACTTACCAGATTGCAGCTTAAAGGCAATATAAATATTAACAAATATGCCGACTACACCCTAAACCTATTGGGTGAAGTACAAATTCAAAATGAAAATTTTACAGTACTTGAATCTGATGTAAACTCTCCTATTCAGGGAAATGCAGAAATATCTTACAATTCAGCAGAGAGACATTTCATAGGTGATGCTTTTGTAACGGTAAATAAACCAAATGTATTATGTGCAGAAGGTAGATTACTTTTCGATATTAAACCCGGACATTGGGATGTTAAGATTGGATCAAGGCATAACAGAATTGTATTCGTTCCCAATTGTCAGGGATGGTCTCCAACCGGATGGCTGTTTTTAAATACAACAGGTGCAGAACTCGGACTTGGGGTACAATGGAATCTTAATCATGAGTTCCCATCCAATGGCTCAATTCCAGTTGCTGCCTGGAGAACAAAATTTCAAATAAATGCAGGTATTGCTTTTGGGGTAAATGCTGCAGTAGAGTATGATCCCTTAACCTTGACGAAGGCTGGGATATGGGCTGATGTTTGGGCAAATTTATTAATGAAATACAAACTTTTTACGGCAACCAGTTGGAATAATATCACTTTATTGGATGTCTTATTGAAAGGAGATCTAATACTTTACTTTGAACCAAAACCAACCTACCTGGAAGGTACTCTATCAGGGTATGTATCACTGCTATTTTTCAAAAAGGAAATAAATACTGCTTTTAGGAAAGAAATATGAAATACATTTTTCTAATCATTCTTTTTATCACTTTTTCAGAAACTTTGAAAAGTCAGAATATCGAATTGAAAGTAAGAGCAGGAGAAGACTCCATAAAATTTATTGAAATGAAATGGTTTTCAACTGAACTTAAATTTGAAAATGGTATTAAAATATTTCGAAAATCCGAAAATCAGCAAGAATGGCAAAAAATCAATTCTAAACCAATAGTACCAGATTTAACAGTGGAGCTAACGGATGAATTAATAGAACTAAGAGATGTAGTATTAAACATTGAATACGCTGATTTGAAAGATAATCTGATCTTATTACATATTCTCGCCCAGGCTATAGAAAGCAATACTTTTGCAAGATCAATAGGCTGGATTTACAGGGATACTGATATACACCAAAATCAGAAATATGAATATAAAATACTTGATAGCGTAACCGGAGATTTACTTTCAATATCAGATCAAATCGATCATGAATCATTAATGAATATTAAACCTATTACTGATTTAAAATGGTCCGGATCTTCAGACTCATCCTATTTGTCGTGGTTACCAAATGAGAAAGAATGGTATAGTTACGATGTCTATTTAAAGACTTCCGGAGCAAATAATTACCTCAAACACAATAAAAGACCATTATTAATAGGCAAAAAAACTGACCACATTGGCAGACTTATTTTTGAAGGAATAAGATATCCAATAGATTTTAAAGATGAAGACAGTCTCTCCTTTTTCATTGCAGGGAGAAATTATTTTGGAGAATATTCGGGGTTTTCAGATACACTTCAAATAGCCAATAATAATCGTTTACTCCAGATACCTTTAATACAGAAAATCATAGTAGACTCTGTCCAGATTAAATTTATTGGCACAAATTTCAAAGAATTCGATTCATTAAAAATATTTAACTCAAAATTTAGCGATGGCCCATATGATGTCTTAAAATCATCAAAATCAAAGGATACACTGTTCCTCGAGTTGAAGCAAATCAAATCTGCAGAAAATTATTTTATTATACGTGGAATTGGGTCACATGGAAACTTTTCTGATTCAGAAAAAAAATATCGTTACATAAGAGATTTAGAAGCTCCAAATGCACCAATTATCTCCTATCATACCTTAACAAATGATTCAATTTCAATTCACTGGTCAAAAGTAAATGTGCCTGATTTACTTGGGTACTACATTTATCATAATGTAAATTCAACAGATAGTAGTTATTTTTCTTTGCTAAATTCGAAACACATAAATGATACCTTATTCTTTGAAAATCTCAACAATTCAAACTTTAAATCAATCTCGTATAAAATTATAGCTGTAGATAAGTTTTTTAATAGAAGTAATTATTCTTCAACATATACAGTTGAGCTTCCTGATAACTCCATCCCCCTAAAACCAAAAATAAAATCTATCGATGTACAAGGAGATCAGGTTTTAATAACATTAGAGCAATACCCTTACGAAAATGTTGAAGAGTTTTTACTTCAGATTGCTTATCCTGATAGTGGTTCAAACTTTTATGATGTTAAAGACTCCTATTTCGATAAAGAAAGGATGGAATTTCTTCACAATCCAAAACAATCGGAGCTTTTATATAGAGCTGCGGTAAAAAAAGCGAATGGAAACATTAGTTATTCAAGCTCAGTATTTATAAAAAAGACTATCAATCAAAGAGATGAGGATTTAAAGTTTGATTATAAAGTAAGGAAAAGTAAAAAAGAAACGATAATAGTGGTAAAACAACTTCCAAATCAACTTAAGGGCTATATATTATTTGATTCAGACAATGATCTTCAACTGACAGGCATGCAAAGTTCACCTGAAAAATTTGTCATCCCAATAAGAAAAAATAACCCTCGCTACACTATACAATTATACTACCAGAATTCGTCAAAAATTACTACTATTGAATTATAAAGCACAACATCTGTATTCAATTTCAAGATGAGGATTCTGCTTTGAAATGTTGAAAATATACTTAAATCAAAATGAAATCAGTATTAAAAATAATAGGAATTCTAATTGTGCTCTTATTGGGATTAATCCTATTCAATACACTAAGACTAACTTCGAAGCAACTAAAATATCAAATAGTTCAACTGCCAGAACCGCCAAAAAATGCAGTTTCAAATTTTAGTAAGTCAATTAGATATAAAACTATCTCATACAATGACTCCAGCAAAGTTGAATATGCTGAATTTGAGAAGTTCCATGAGTTTTTAGCAAATACTTATCCCCTTACTGACAGTTTACTAATCAAGCAATTAATCAACTCTTATACTTTGCTTTTTGAGTGGAGCGGATCTGATTCAGAATTAAAACCAATACTATATCTGGCACACCAGGATGTCGTTCCAGTAGATTCAGGAAGTATTTCAAAATGGGAGCAGGATCCTTTTTCAGGAGCAATTTCTGACAACAAAGTTTATGGAAGAGGAACTTTAGATGATAAATGCGGAATCATTGGTATGCTGGAAGCAGTTGAAATGCTTTTAAACGAAGGGTTTCAACCTAAAAGAACCATTTATCTGGCATTTGGGCATGATGAGGAATTAGGGGGTAAAAACGGGGCCGGAGAAGTAGCAAAGTTTTTTGAAAAAGCGGGAATAAATTTCTATTTCACATTGGATGAAGGATTTCCGTTACTTGAAAGAATCATTCCTGAGATTAATAAACCAGTAGCACTTATTGGAACTGCAGAAAAGGGTTTTGTTTCATTTGAACTGAAATTGGAAACAGAAGGCGGACATTCTTCCAGTCCTGGTGAAGAAAATACAATAGGTATTATGGCCTCTGCAATCACTAAGCTTGAGCAAAATCAGTTCCAATATCAGGTTGTACCACCAGTAGATCAACAAATTCGGTATTTAGGAGGTGAAATGCCATTTTTAACTAAAATGGTTTTTGCAAATACCTGGCTTTTTAGTGGCCCATTGCTAAGATCACTAAATGCACATACTACGACCGTACCTACAATCTTTCAATCAGGAGTAAAAGATAATGTCATTCCTACGACGGCGCAGGCTGTGGTGAATTTCAGGATAATGCCAGGCGAAACAATAGAAATGATAAGGAACCATATCATTGAAACCATTGATGATGAACGGATATCCGTAAAAATATTTTCAGATTTTAATGAACCCTCCAAAGTAAGTCCTATTGATAATGATGCATTTGGTTTGTTAAATAAAACTATAAAGCAGGTATTTGGAGATGTAATCGTTGCCCCCGGCCTTGTGCCAGGAGGAACTGACACCAAACATTTTTCAAATTTGAGTGATCTGTCTTATCGATTCAATCCTATACGGTTTACCCCAGAAAATAGAAATGGATTTCATGGACTCAACGAGTTTGCTTATGTAGATAGTTTTGAAAAGAGTATTTTGTTTTATTATCAGCTTTTAAAAAATCTAAATGATAACTAAATACTCTGAAGAATCTCTTCTTTATTGAATGGCTTTTTGAAATATTTGTCAACAATCTTCTTATTGATCGCCTCCTCAATTTCACTGGTAATCTCAAAACCGGTCAATAAACAGTATTTGGGAACTTTATATTTTTTCCTTGCTTCCTGAATGAATTCGAGTCCATTTACCTTTGGCATACGCATATCACTGATCACAACATCCACATCTTTATTATTTTCAAGTATATCTAAAGCTTCCTCAGCAGACGAAGCAGTTAGTACATCCAGTTGATTTCTGAATGCTATTTGAAATAATAGCAGATTGGGATTTTCATCATCTACGTACAAAATCTTACGCATTTCTACAGCAACTCCCATTAGTTTTCGCTTTCACTCAAATTAAATATAATTAAAACTGTGGTTCCTTTACCTACTTCTGATAAGAATTTTACCTCCCCATTATGATCTTCCACGATCTTATGGGCGATAAAGAGTCCTAAACCAGTTCCGGCACCAGGGGATTTTGTGGTGTAAAATGGGTCAAATAGATTTTTAAAATTATTCTGTTCTATGCCAACTCCATTGTCCTGAATAGAAATTTCAACTTTCTTTTGATTGATTTTAGTATCAATATTTACAAAACCATCTTCCTTCTCCTTTACTGCATCAACAGCGTTTGTCAATAGATTAATAAATAATTGATGTAAACTGCTTTCATTTCCTAACAAAACTGGGCCTGGGCTAGCATAACTCTTTTTAATCTGGATATTGTATTTGATCCGGTGATCCAAAATCATCAGACAGTTATCAAGAATTAAATTAACATTGCAAGTCGACTTTTCTTCTGCTTCTCCTCTACTAAACCTTGATAAGCTGGAGACAATTCCTATGATTCTTTCTATACCAAAGTTCATGTTTTCTAAAACCTCTTTCAAAAGCTTTTGCATTTCATCCTTACTTTTGAAAGATTCATAGTCATTAACAATACTGTCAATACTGTATAATCCAGCTTTCACATAATTGATTGGGTTATTAATTTCGTGAGCAACCCCCGCAGTTAAGATACCTAAAGATGCCATCTTTTCAGTTTGAATTAACTGGTTTTGGGTGTTTTTAAGAGTATCTAATGCTTCTTCCAACTCTTGAGTTCGATTTTTCACCAGAACTTCAAGATTGTCCTTATAATTATTCAACTCTTTTGTTCTCTCATCTACGAGTGCTTTTAAAATCATCTGCCTTTTTCTTAATATCCAACTCGTAATTGCCCGCGTTATTAGAACTAAAACTAATATGGTAATGATAAGAAGGAGATAAAACCACTTTGTAGTAAAAAAAGAAGGTTCTACAGTAAAACTAAATGATGCAGATTCGCTCCAATTATACTTTCCCAGCTTTTTAGCTCTTATTTCCAAAACGTAGTCTCCCTCATTGAGATTTATAAATTGAAGAAGCTGATTTTGAGAGGGCTTAGTCCAGCTGGTATCCTGTGGCAACAGCCTGTAACTATAGTAAATCAAATCAGCCGGATAAGATAAAGATGCAAAATTGACTTCAAATAAAGAGTTAAAAGGAATCTTCCCCGGAGCACTATTTTGCCTAATTACTTCACCATTCAGGTTATAAGAAAGCATTCTGGGGGTTTTAGTCGTTTGATAATCATATTCATCAATAGGCATGAAATCAACACCCTGAGATGTAGCTACAAAAATCTTATTATCACTGATCGTTATACCCTCTTCATTAATAGCATTAATAGAAATACCGTTTTTTTCATTAAAATGATCGTAATAGCCTGTTAACTTATTATATCTAAAAAGTCCAAATGTGTTTCCAAACCATATATAATCTCCATCCATCTGAATCGATCGAGTTGAATAACTATCAAAGTCTTCATTGAAATTTAACTTTCTGATAGTGTCATTATTATGAAGAAAAATCCCATAATTAGTGGCCAGCCAAATATTATTATGATCTATCGCTATATCTTCAATTGAAAAATTACTATTGAAGTATGATGGAATCTTATAACTTATGTCCTTGAATTCTTTTTCATTATTTCTTTTGAAATACAGGTAAGAATTTTCATCATTAACAGCGACGAGTAACCCAGAATCAAGTTTTTCTATAGCTGAAACTTCCTTATCTATGTTATATTCAGTATTGAAAAACTCAAATTCAAAGTTTTCAGTATTGAATTCCGCATAACCACTTAATGCTTCCTGCTTGAAATAAAAAGTATTTTCATCATTCGGATGCATCTCAAAAATGTATTTCCCATATGCAGAGAAATCGATTCTTTTCACAAACTCGTCATCTTTAAATGATACTAGGTCAGCAGCATCATTGACCCATAAGTTTCCATCATTTGCTAGTCCGGTTAGAAAGTAGCTACCTTTCGAATTTATTCGTTTAGGATTGAACGGATCAACTATATCGATTTTCCAGATTGACTCTTTGGATAGGGCATATACTGATTTAGTAATTGAATCCAGAATCAGGGATTCTATGTAAAAGCGTTGATCTTTAGAAAACCTGATATTATAAAACTCCAGGTCTCTAATTAATAATATCCCCTTTTCTGTTGAAACCCAGAAATTTCCATCACTGTCTTTAAAAATATCATAGATATTTATTTCAGTATTTTCAATTTCCTCACTCTCAAGAGTTTCAGGATCAAAAATAAGGCAGGATTGGTTTTCTCCACATGCAATCAAATACTGTTGATTTCCGTTAATCGTCGTTACATTGCTACCGATACCTAACCTTTTGAAATTGAAACTTTTGTCATTGAAGAATAATTCAAACACTCCATTTGTTGTTCCGAGAAATAAGTGTTCATTTACTTTTACCAAACATTGATATTGAGTATCCTCAACACTTTCCTGGAGATAAAAAATACTGTCCAATGAGTATCTGTATAACAACAAGCTACCATTATAACTTGCTACTAGTAAACTATCATTGTTTAACTGATGAAAATCAAAGGATTTTGTAAATGATTCAGAGTTTTCTTTTCGCCCTAAGTCATATCGTTTGAAGTTGTCTTTAGTCAGTTTTGAAATCGACTGAGGCTCGGCAATCCATAGATTACCGTAAGAATCTATATATCCATCCTTTGGGTAATGTACTTTTTGGGGCTGAATTGATCTTTCACCTGAAATAAGCTCCTCAAAATAGGTAGTATCTACATCTGAATGTATTTTAACAACTCCAAAATCATGCAATACAATTATATTTTGATCCAGATCATAAATCATTTTTTTTATGTAATTGCTGGAAGTAGATTCTGGAAAAGCAACAAACTGAACCCCATCATATCTTATTAAACCTTCATCCGTTCCAATCCAGATATAACCATTTTTATCCTGCATGATACATTTTATCATATCCGTATTCAATCCATCTGAAGCTCTGTATTGTTCTATGGAAAGGTTTTGTGATCTACTCAAAAAGCTGATCAGGAAAATTGCTATCAGATAAAATGCATATCTAATCATCACCTTAATTTAACCTATAATCCTTTTAAAATACAATTAAATAATCAAAGAGTCTAATTAATAATAAGCATCATTATTTCTTAATATAAAATCGAAGTCAGAAAATGATAACAAACCTATTTTTGTTTTTAAACCAGCAATTAATAGTCAGTTGAATACAATTAAAGCCAGAATACTGTTTAGCGTCGGGGTTTTTGCCCTATTTTTTCTCGTAATATCGTATCTGGGATA
>CAYTFO010000175.1:0-8096 GCA_964437135.1 uncultured Roseivirgaceae bacterium
ACCTTTAGTAAAAATAACAACCGCAGAATTATATTAACAAATTAAAAAATATTTGATGGAGGCTAGCCGGATTCCCTGTTACAATGCATTCATCTTCAGAAAATTTTATATGGAGCTTTACATTTTCTTTGAATCTGTTATTAAGTATGGTGACACAATTCATTAAAATAGTATGGATATCGCATTCCATCAGTTCAGTGTTTTCAACGGTAAACTGATTTAGACTTTTCACAATACCATTTACACGATTGACACCCTCTTGTACTATCATGAAAAGCTCATTTAAGTCAGGAGAATTTTTTCCTTGATTATCACTTATCTTTTTTTCAAGGAGTCTGACACCATTTTGAATATAATTCAAAGGATTGTTTATTTCATGAGCAACTCCCATGGCCATTATCCCCAAAGAAGACATTTTTTCTTTTTGTACTAGCTGTTGTTGTGTGCTTTTAAGTTCTACAATAGCATTCTGAAGTTCTTTGTTTATATTACCTATCTGTTACTTTTGATTTTTAAGCTCCTCATTTTGCTGCTTAATTTCCTCTGTTTTTTCTTCAAGTGACTTTGTTCGTTCCTCAACAGTTTCTTCAAGTTTCTTTTTAATATTCATGAGATATCTTAACCTCAACTGGATAACAACGAAAACTAAAAACGCTAATAGAATTATGATTAAACCCCTAAACCACAATGTTCTGTAGAAGGGACTTTCAATAGAAAAATAGAAAAATTCTGATTCACTCCATTCTTCATCAATTGTTAATGATTGAATTTCAAATGTGTAATTACCTGCTGGAAGATTCGTAAGTCTTAAGAAATTCTCTGTTGTCTCAACCCATTCATCTTCATAGCCAGAAACTTTATACCGATAGGTGACCGGGGATCTGGTTTTATAAGAAATACTAATGAAATCAAAGACTAACGTATTGTTTTTGAACTTTACGTCTTGCCCATTAGCTATTTCTTCACCATTTCTGGAGGCGACTTTATTTATTGTTAGCTGGGTAGGAGAGCTTCTTCTGATGAATTTATTACCTTCAATAAATGATACTCCGGACTCAGTACCAATCCAAATTATGTTATTTTTATCAAGGTATAATGCATTCCGGTTTGTTTCATTTCCAAGCAACCCTTTTTTTTCATCAAGGGTAAAAAGATCTTTACCGTTCCAGATTTTTAAACCTAAATTAGTTCCTATCCATATTCTGTCATCAGAATCGAGCAGAAGAGAGTATATGGCATACATTTCTGGTAACTTAGGTTCTGCGAGTGAAATAATTCTTCCATCATTGCTAAGCTTTGCTAAACCACCTGCAGTTGCCAGAATGATTTCTCCATCTTTTTTTATAGCGTCATATACAGTATTAAGCCTTGCATTTTCCGATTCGAAATACGATATGTCATTGAATTTATTGAATATTACAATCCCGGATTTATAGTTAATCAATACTAATTCATCTGAACTTAACGACTTCAAATTTCTGTTATGCTGTATATCAGAAAAAAGTTCAAACCTTCCGTTTCTCCATTTATAAACAGCCATGTTTGAGGCAACAAATAGTTCGTCATTATGCACATCCAGCGCATTGAAGCTCCTTTCATTAGTTAAGTATGCTTTTTTTACCTCATTAATTTTTCCGTTTTCATAAATTAGTAAATAATTATAGTTAGCAGCAATAAATAATTTATTCTGATAGGATTGTAAGTCCATAATTCTAAAATAGTCCTGATCAGAAATTTTTATAGTTTTTACTATAGTATTATCTACCAGGAAATTAAGTGCATTGGTATTGGCAACGACTATTGTATCCTTATATTCATGAACAGCAGTCACTTCATTGCTATGTAATCCTACATAATCGTTGAAACTCTGAATCCCAGTGATATCATAAAGAAACAAACCTCTGTAATCACTAACCCAAAGGTTGTTTTCATGATCCAGATAAAGGCGATGAGATAAGTGTTTGAAATTAAGTCGGTTAACAACCATTTCCTGCTTTACGTTTTTTTTCAGATCCAAATGGTAAGGTATAGTTTGACTGGAATAGAAAATGTTATCATTAAAAAACAGGAGGTTATGCTTGTTATAATTACTTGGATCTTTTATTCCATTATCTTTTAGAATAACTTCAAATTTGTTGGACTCAATTTTACCGATCCAATTGGTAGACAATGCATATAATGAGTTTTCAAATTCTTTAATCAAGAGTATTTCCTGTTTATTTGATAGTAAATTGTTAATTGGATGAACAGTGAGCGAATCATTTTTCAATGCAAAAATCCCTTCATTTGAAATGACTACTGTCTTATCCTCAATTTTTGAAATACTTCTGGTTAAAAACCTTGAACTGCTTTTGATTTGACGATGCGCTAAAATTTCTCCCTGTCGATTTAACCGATAATAATTACTTTCCTGGAATAATATGATTTCGGGATTATTGGAATCAGTTACATAAAAATTAAAATGGCCACTGTAATTTTTGATTGAATCCTGAAGTTTGACTTTGTGCCATTTATTTTCAAAATAATAATCAATTGTAAATTCTCTATCATTTTCTCATGCCACATAGATAGTTCCATTTTCTGTTTTGTGAAATAAAGCGTTAGGTGAATTGGGAAGGCTTAAAGAGTCGGGCTGAAGCTCCCAGTCTACAGAATTGTAACTAAAAATTCCCGATGATGAAATGAACCACATTACGAAATCATCACCCTGAGTTATATCAAATACTGAGTAGTTGGGAGTACCATCATCCAGTTTAAATACTTTCGACGGGTAAAACTGAGCATTTACTTGAAGTACTATTGAGATGCAAAATAATAATAGTACTTTCTTCATAAGGCCAATGAATTACTATCAAATTTAAATATGAATAATCTAACAATAAACATAATTTAAATAATATAATTAATTAAGCTTATCTGTTGAAAGGGTCAAATCAAATAAATACTTTGACTTTCTATTGTAAACTCTGTTTTAGATATTGATGTTCGAAGCACAATGGTAAGTTTATGTAATTCTGGTGTTTCGGATTCCGGACCAGTTCTCATTCGAACAAATGCACTTACTTCATCTTCGAAAGAGTTGATAGTATAAGAGGGAAAAGATAATCTGAAATTATTCTTTAGCTCACTGCCTGCAGGTAAATCGTCACCAAAAGCAGCATCACTGATTAAGCTAACTACTTCCAGTTCTTCCACTAGCTGACTTTTCTCACATTCACATTGTGCCAAAGCATTATTGATAAAGGGATTTTTAAGTTGAAAAGAAGAAACGGGGTTTTGCTCTGTGACTGAAAACTTAATAACCCAGTAAAATGAATTTACATCAAAAATGGTATCAATATTTATATTATCATCAGACTGACTAATAACTTCATTTGAGAGATATCTATTGAGGTAGTAATCTTTAACAGGCTCGCATTCCGGGCATGGTTCATTACTTTCTTCACATGAGAAGGGTAAAGGGATGATAAAAAAAAGGAATATTGAAATTCGAATAAGACTTTGCTGCATAGCTTGATTGTAAATTATTGCTAAATTATAGCTTATTAAGACCTAATTACAGAAGAAAGTTCAAATATTTGTTTAAACTGTTCTACCAAACTCGACGGTGATTACTGTAAAAACTGTGGTCGAAAAGCAAATACCAGAAGATTTAATCTAATTAATTTATTCACAACGTTTATTCATTCCTTTGATTTAGACAGAGGTCTTGCCCATACAATGTTGGAGTTATTAAGAAGACCTGCGAAAATGATTCGAGGTTATCTCGAAGGGAAAAGAATAGGTATAACAAATCCTGTGAAATTATTTTATTGACCAGATTACCCAAATAGAGTTTTGGGAGTTTTTGGATAATATATTTTCATAATTAAATCGGGAACTATTTATTACCGATCTCTGACATCTTCCTCTCTATCAAAGGGATTGAGAATCACAACACCAAAGATAACTATACAAACAAATGCTGCACCGAACAAAAATAACATAATACTAAAGTAATAAAGAATTAATTAACAGTGTAAAATTTCACTTTTGCAACAAGCATTCTTATCCACATTTTTTACACAATTGGGGGTAAAACGTGAAATTTATAGATATTCTACTATTTTTTAATTGAAAGTTTATATTTTAGGGTATTATATCTTTTACTAAGAATATAAAGTTGTTAATATACATTTAATAAACATTCTTAACCTGCTGATATTCATCTTGTTAAGATTCTTGTTTGTACTCTCAATTTTATATTTAAACCATTAAGATATTCCAACTGGCAAATTATGAAACAAGGTATTATTCTATGGGGATTGATAGGTGTTCCCCTTTATGTTCTGGATGAACATGATAATCATTATGTAGTTACTGACCGATCAAATCATGCTGTACATGTGCTAAACAAAACCTCAAATGAGCTTGAATTTATTGGTTATAGGCAACATGATACGACTATGGAAAAAGCATTACTTTTTATTGAAAATCAGAAAGCTCCGTTGAAGTTGAAATAGAAACCAAAGGCTTCTTTTCCAAAACCAATATCCAGACGAACATTCATCCTGGGTTGGACTTCCAATCTATATCCGAGACCAGCATTGGGTAGCCAGTTGTTGAATTCAGCAATGGTCTCATCTAAGGTGCCGGTACCTAGCCATGCAACAAATCCTGATTTACTAAGACTACCGTCTTTTTTCTGAAATTGATGTCGATACTCACCAATTGTGTAAAGCATAGATTCGTGTCTGTATTGACCCCAACGATAACCTCTCAAATCAAAAGGTGTACCCAACTGTGACATTTCTCCATAGGGAACATCTCCCGATGTGAATCTTCCTCTTGCCTGAAAAGCAATGGTGCGTCCTTTTCTTTTTATTGGCCAATATCTTCTGAAATCTACTCCAAGAATACCATAAGTATTATCTCCTCCAAGATACCCACCATAGTATCCAGCCATTGCCTGTAAAAACCAACCTTCCCAGGCATTTACAGGGACATCTCTTGAGTCAAACTGGTAAACAACTCCCAGACCTGTATTCAAAGGCTTATTATTGAACTCCTGATAATCCGGATCATTCGCAACTCCCGGGCTTGCTTCTGAACCTTTGGTGTAATTGACATCAACAAATGGTCCTATGAAATTAAACTTTTTGTATTGGAACATAAACTTGGGAAAGAATTGAAACCATGTTCTCCTGTAGGCTGTCGTAGAATCTGTCAAATCTGTATTAAATCCTTTTTCATACCCTACACCAAAATAATTATCTGGCATATCTTTGAAATTAATATCGGCATAAATTCTAAATTTATCCTCATTCCAAAAGCTCGTATGTTTTGTTCCGACGAAAAAGGCCCCGGTACTGCTTACTCCCAGCATTATTGGAGAAGATGAACGTTGAATAAGACTGTCAGATTTATTGGTTTTGAAGGACCACATAATACCACCGGCAAGCGTGAGTTCCAATTCTGGCGTGTATGCAGGTCCTGCAAGGGGTAAAATCATCGTCTTTCCCTCTGCAATTTTCTGTTCTTTCTTTTCTTTTCTGGCAGCTTTTTTCTCCTCTTTTGTCTGAGCAATGGATGAAAGATTGCATAAGAAAAGTAATAAAATTGTATATGAACAGACTTTAGGTATTATCATGATTAGGTCGGCTTTAACTCTATTTAAAATAGTGTATAATGACTATTATTTTAACAAAATAGAGAATGATAGATATCAACTTTAACAGAGCTGCAAAAGCAAATAAAGAAGCATTTCAATCAGTCGGTTCAAGTTTATTTGATAGTGAAATAATAGATTCAGAGTATGATGATTTTATTGAAAATTCTTATCACTTAATGAATAAAGAAAATAATTATGTCAGCTGTAATCTATTTTGAGTTTATATCAGATATAAAACCGCAAAGAAATGCATAATGGTGCCACCCAGAACAAAGACATGAAAAATAGCATGATTATATTTTATTTTGGCGAGATAGAAAACAGCACCAATGGTATATGAAATTCCACCGATCAACATAAACATCAGTACTTTAAAGCTTAGAGCATCTATGAGAGGTTTTATAGCAATGATAGCTATCCACCCCATAGATACATATAATATGGTACTCAACCTGTTATATCTTCCCGTATATTGAATTTTGAATATAATTCCGATTACTGCCAATCCCCAGGTTATTCCAAAGAGTACCCAGCCCATAGGTCCTCTAAGTGCTACCAGGCAAAACGGCGTGTAAGTTCCGGCAATTAACAAATAAATAGCAGAATGATCGAATACATTAAGTCGTTGTCTGAGTTTACGATTCTTACTGTAATGGTAGAGGGTAGAAGCCAGGTATAAAGTTATCATTGTTGCACCAAATATCGAATTACTTACTATGTTCCAGGCATTTCCATTCAGGGAGGCATCCACAATAAGGATAACGGTAGCTGCAATACTTAAAAGTAAACCAATCAAATGTGTTGTTACATTCAGTATTTCCTCCTTGTAACGATAATAAGTAGTTATGTATTTAGCCATTTTTTATATTAGTCAGCATTTTTTATCATGCTTTTTTTACTGGTGATTTTGTAGGTATTGTACAATTCCTGAATTTTCTCCCTTGAACGTTTTAGCCTCATTTTTACTGCACTTTCGCTTAAATGAAGGGCTACCTGTATGTCTTTCAAT
The DNA here is from genome assembly GCA_964437135.1 of uncultured Roseivirgaceae bacterium. Taxonomy (GTDB): domain Bacteria; phylum Bacteroidota; class Bacteroidia; order Cytophagales; family Cyclobacteriaceae; genus CAYTFO01. Next base: position 6,660 of record CAYTFO010000175.1, read on the forward strand.
GAATGTTTCTCTTTGTACTTTAACAGTAGAATCAAACGACCTTCAGGTGACATTTCTTCCAGAAGTTTATTCATGATTTCAGTAGTCACATTTTCAGGTATTTCTTCATCAATATCTGATAGATCGCCCAGCTCATTTGCTAACTTCTCTGATATCACTTCATTTCTGTATTTTTTATTTCTTCTTAAATAATCAATGCAGCTGTTGTGAATGACAGCGTATAACCAGGTTGAAAATTTTGCTTTTTCGTTAAAAAGATGGAGTTGTAAGTAGACCTTAATCAAAATATCCTGGGAAATATCTTTAGCCTGTTCAGTGTTTATAAGGTAACTCAGACTTTTTTCGAATATATACCCCTCATACCTGTCAACCAGAATTCTGAAATACTTCTCATTACCTGATTTGATTAATCTGATAAGTTCCTGATCCGAAATATGTCTAAATATTTTCTCCAATACTCTGTGACTTTTTGCCTGTCTTACGTCTTAAGTAAAATTAGCAGATTAAATGCTGAAAACAGATATCAATAACAAACAACTTAATATACTTCCACAACCCACAGATGTGAGTTGTGGTCCGACATGTCTTCATGCAGTTTATGATTATTTTGGAGATAACCAGGATCTCAATGAGGTAATCAGAGAAGTGAAACAAATCAGAGGGGGAGGAACCTTAGCGGTGATGTTGGGAAACCATGCTTTGAAAAGAAATTATAATGTAGACATCTATACGTACAACCTACAGGTTTTTGATCCAACGTGGTTTGAAAGCAATGTAAATCTGGCTGTTAAGCTGAGGGAGCAATCCAAATATAAAACATCAAGAAAACTCAGACAGGCTACAGATGCATACTTACAATTTTTAGAAAATGGAGGAAAAATACTTTTTAAAGAACTTGAAACGGATTTAATTGAAAGCATAGTAGCTAAAAAAATACCCATACTTACAGGACTAAGTGCAACTTACCTGTATCAGAGTGCAAGGGAAATACCTCAGTACAATGTTTATCAAGATATAAAAGGTGAACCTGCCGGTCATTTTGTGGTAATCAGTGATTATGACAGTGAAACTGGAATGGTGTCAATTGCTGATCCATTGAACCCCAACCCGATAAATGTAAGTAATCAATACTACAGTGTAAATATTAACCGGGTTTTGAATTCGATTTTACTTGGAATTTATCCCCGGTTCATCCCATATTAGAATAATAAATGTGTTTATGAAACGCTAATGTCTGCGTTTTTTTCAACAAAGTATCAGAGTAAGACGTTTCGATCAAATTGGACTAAAATATCTAAGAATTATAACAAAAACCGTCAAATATCAAAGCTTATCTGGGTCGAGATAAGTTATATGTACGAGAAATGATTTTTATTTGGACTTTTTCATATGCATTTTCAGATTTTTAGCCAGAAATGCCGGGGAAACAATTTTAAA
>CAYTFO010000176.1:0-8059 GCA_964437135.1 uncultured Roseivirgaceae bacterium
GGATTAGCGTCTGTAAGACTATCTTTTTTAGGCGAACATGATTTCAACACATAGTACATATGCTCAGTTCCATCCAGACCATAACCTGCAGCTTCTTCGATATCAGCAGAAAGTGGCATATGACCAGTTACATTCAGGCCTCTGGCTTCTGTTTCCTTTATTATTTCATAGAACATTTCCTTAGAAATGCTTCCATCATAAATTTTCACATAATCACCACCGATATCTTCCAGGGAGTCAAGTGCTTCCGAAATTTCCGTTTTATTGGTTACAGGAATTGAACCAGCCCAGGCAGGTTTTTCACCATCCAGTTTTGGTCCGGAAGTGTAAATGGTTGGCCCTGCAAGTGTTGTCCCAATAATTTCTCTTTTCCATTCTAAAACTGCGCTTGTCATATCGCCACCTGCGTCTCGTACTGTAGTCACACCATGGCTTAGGAATAAAGGGAGTAAGTATTTATTTTCTTCAATTAGAGAAACACCACCCCTAAAATGAACATGGTTATCCCATAGACCCGGCATTATATATCCACCGTCAGCATCAACAGAGTTGGTAGCAAGAAATCTTTCCTGAAATTCTACCGGAACGATCTTATAAATAATTCCATCTTTGATGACCACTATCTTATTCTCAATGATATTTCCAGATTCGATGTCTAAAATCTGTCCATTTCGAATCAAAATATCTACTTTTTCTACATTTTGAACATCACAAGAAAAAATGACCAGCAGGATTATTGCCAGTTGTACTATTTTAATCATAATAAAAATTATTTAGGAACTTTAGATTTCACCGAAGATGATATCATAATCACTTGGTTCAGTTCCGATGAAAAAATGACGAATACCTTCCAGAAGTTCGATTTTATTAATGATGCCATCTTGATTTCTATCGAGCAAATAAAAGACATGGGAAGAAACAGGGTTTGGAATGTTAAATACCAGATAAAACTCGTTGAATTCGGGTCTCGATATGAAACCATCATTATTTTGATCAACAACATTAAAAATTTCCCTGCAAATAGCGATAGTAAAAGATCGATAAACGGTGCTCTCTTTTCCATTGAAGGTAATATCATTCAACCATTTGATCCAGCTTTCCTTGTCAATTGAGTCAGAGTCACTAATTCCCATTTCAGCTTTTAGTCGATCAAATAATTCCCTTCCTTGCCATTTTAAAGTTTTTTGATCAACTTTTTTTCCTCTTTTATGAAACAAATGCCCGAGTCGCTGAGCTATGATTACAAAGTCATCAACTTCCAAAACACCGTTTCCATCTGTGTCGATTAAGTCAAAAAAATGATTCCACTTTTCGTGCATTCGGCCGGTTTCTTTTTCTGCCATAATGTAAATTATATTTACTAAAAATAGCTACTTAATGCCCATCTGACAAGCTAAGAGTAAAATACTTGAGTATTAATACTTGTTTTTACTAATACTTTCAGCATATAATTCTTAATTTAACCTTATTATCAGCTAGCAAAAGGTAATTTTTATACGCACTTTAATGCAGGAATCAGTCACATACAAGATACTTACCATTACAATTCTTTACCTACTAATTTGTGTTCATTTAAAGGCACAAACATTTGACAATTCTGATCTGCCTCCAAAACTTAATAATTTAATTATCCAGTCAGATAGTGCATATTTCGATGCTGATATTCATCTATCACTTAAGTTTATAAATGATGCTCTTGAGATAGCACAAAAACAAGATGAGAAATTCTACTATGAATTATTACTCCGAAAATCAAGAATCTACACTCGATTAAATAGATTTGATTCCGCTATAAACCTGTCTCTTACCGTTTTAGGCTTTTCTATTCAGAATGATTATGAAGATTTGTATTACAAATCAAAGGTGAATCATTCAAGAATAAATTTGTGGCTTGGGAAATCATCTGAATCTGAAGAAATGCTGGAAGAAGCAAGATCTTTTTTTATGAGCAGATCGGAAGCAGATAGTTTTTATCTGGGATCCATTTATTCATACCTTGGATTTATAACCTATTTTAAAGGAAATCTGGATGAGTCCGAAAGCCTGTTTAATATTTCCAATAAATACTTTCAGGGAAGATTTATAATTCATCAAACTGAAAACCTGAGCTTCCTTGCAAGTATTTATCGGAAAAAGAGAAATTTCCAGCAAAGTAAAAATTTTTATGATCAGGCTCTTGCGGTATTTAGAATGACCGGTCGAACTCTTGATTTGCCTAATCTTTATTTTGGTTATTCTAATCTTTATGCAGAGATCGGAAATCTCAATAAAAGTGAAGAATATATTCAAAAATCCATTGACCTGGCAAGTTCAAGAAATAACCCTGGAGAACTTATGCAGGCCTATGGTTTGATGACCAATTCCATGAAAAGAAGGGGTGACTTTGAACGAGCCCTTATGTTTTCTGAGAAAATGGATAGCATTGAAAACAACATCAATCTAAAAGAACAAAGAATACGTATCGCTGAAATTGAGAATGAGTCATTGCGTGAGATTGAAAGATTAAGACTACTTAAGCTGGAAAAGCAACTTGAAATTCAGAAACAGAATAATCAAACCCAGCGAGCATGGATATTTTTCATTGTCCTGATTTGCCTGTATTTATTTGGTTCTTTGATCGTGTTCAGGAAACTAATAGCCCAAAAAAATAAGTCTCAGGAAATTCTTGAAACAAAAAATAAAGAATTGGAAGAGATGAATGTTCAGATTGCCAGAACCCAGGATAAATTAATAAAATCCGAGAAAATGGCCCTTCTGGGTCGGATATCAGCGGGTATTGCCCACGAGCTCAATACTCCGATCGGTGCGATTAAAGGAAATCTTGAGTTGATCGATGAAGTACAACAAAGAGAAGTGAACCTCTTTAAAGAAATCTCATCGAGGGTAAATAAGGAGGATTTTTCAACTCTGGTCAAATTGATAATGGTTGGTGTTCAAAATTTTGAAGAAATTTTATCCGAAAAGAAAGAGGAAAAAATCAGAAAGGAATGGGAAAAACTCCTTGAAGCATATAATAAAAATAACACTGAAGAACTTATCGATTTGGCTCTGGAACTTAAATTGGATACCAAACCAGAACAATTTGAAAAACTGATCAAACACAAAAACGCAACTGAGTTGTTTGAATTGGCAGTATATGTTACTAATCGTTATCAATCTATTAAGACCGCGTTAGAGGCGTTGAAAAGGGTACAGAGAATTCTAACATCCTTTAAAACATATTCATTTAAAAGGGGGTGGGAAGGATTTGAAAAAGTAAACTTAAAAGACAACATTCTGACGATCATATCACTTCATCAAAACATACTTAAAGACGTATCTGTAAATTTTGACGCTAAAGGAGATCTTGAAGTAGATGCTATTCCGGATGAACTCTCACAGGTCTGGACCAACCTGATTACAAATTCCGTGTATGCAATGAACTATGAAGGGAAAATTAAAATTGGTTTAAGAAAGAAAAAAGATGAAGTTATTGTGACAATCGATGATACCGGAGGCGGTATTCATGTAGCAAGACCTGATGATATATTCGAGCCATTTTTTACCACAAAACCAGAAGGAGAGGGCAGTGGACTTGGATTAGATATTTCCAAACAGATCATCATAAAACATGGAGGCTCCATTACTTACAAAAATACTGATGTAGGTACTAGATTTGTTGTAGCTTTACCGGTGAAATAACAATTTGGAAAAGTAGGTTAATCAACTATATGCAGGAAAAGAAAGGAATAATACTCTTTGTTGATGATGAGTATTACATGCTCCAGACATATAAAGCAATATTCAGAAGAGATTTTAAGGATTATTCATTGTTATTTGCTCAAAATGGCGATGAGGCGCTAAAGCTATTGAGTGGATTTAAGGCAACTGACGTTTCAAAACTTGTTGTAATGTCTGATTGGTTGATGCCAGGTATCAAAGGAGACGCTCTTCTTGTAAAGATCCATGAACTTTTTCCAAATTCAATTGGTTTTTTGATGTCGGGAATGATTAACCAGGAACCTGAAAAAGAGGTATTTCAAAAAGGAAATATCCGGAAGGTTATTGTTAAGCCCTGGGACAATCATGAGTTAAAAGAGCTGTTGTTACAAACATTAAATGAGTAAGGATTTGAGTCAAAAAAACGTACGGGACTACCCAATTATAGTTTTTGACCTGGGGGAAGTTATCATTGATTTACAACCTGAAAAGGTTATTGAAGGACTTGTAGAAGTTACCGGTAATGAAAATGGTCAATATTTAAGAGACCTTATCATTAGTTCCCAGGAACTGTACCTGTTTGAAGTAGGAAAAATATCTGAGGAAGAGTTCCTGCAGGCAGTGAATAGTCATCTTCAGTCAGCTATGACTCTCAGTAATTTTCAGGAAATCTGGAATAAAATGCTCAGACCTGTTTCAAAGGAGAAAGTTGAACTTCTAAATGGTCTTCGTAAAACTCACAAAATATTTTTCCTAAGCAACACAAACATTACTCATCAGAAGGAATTTGATAGAATGATTTCTGAACATCATGGAATTGATGCTTTAGAGCATTTGGTAGACGAAGCTTTGTATTCTCATTTAGTTGGGATGCGGAAACCAGAGCCTGAAATATATGAATTGCTGGTTGAAAAAGCTGACTCAAAACCTGATGAGATAGTTTTTATCGATGACAGAGAAGAAAATATTGAGTCTGCTAAAAAGCTTGGCATTGGAGGAATAGTTTTGGAGAAATCTACAGACCTTCTAAAATTGTTCGAATCATGAACAAAAAAGTAGTTATACAAATATCTCTTTTTGTACTTACTTTTATCACTACCACCATAGCAGGGGCAGAATGGATGTTTGGTAAATGGCTTTTCTTTGGTGAAGAGACTCTTTCAACTGAAGAACTTATAGCTGCACTGCAGTATTCAATTCCTTTTTTACTGATATTGACAGTACATGAATTTGGCCATTATTTCACTGCCCAATATCACAAAATTAAAGTGACTCTTCCAAGTTATATTCCACTGTGGTTTGGGTTTATTGGTTTTCCGTCTTTTGGGACTATGGGTGCTTTCATTAGGATTAAAGATATCATTCTTAGCCGAAGACATTACTTTGATGTAGGGGTTGCCGGGCCTTTAGCAGGTTTTGTCATAGCCATTGGTGTTATTTGGTACGGTTTCACTCATTTACCAGAACCAGAGTACATTTTCAAAATTCATCCAGAGTATCAACAATATGGTCTGGATTATGCAGATCATGTCTATCAGGATCAAAAAGGAGTTTCAATTTTATTTGGTGATAATATTCTTTACTGGTTTTTTAAAGAATATGTTGTGGAGGATAAATCTCAACTCCCCCATCCAAATGAAATGATCCATTATCCATTTTTACTGGCAGGTTATTTAGCTCTTTTCTTTACCGCTCTAAATTTACTACCAATAGGACAACTTGATGGGGGACATGTTATTTTCGGAATGTTTGGTGAAAAGATTTCACGTATTCTGAATCAGATATTTTTCATCTTGTTTATCTTTTATGCAGGTCTAGGGTGGGTCTACCCTGAAATGCTTACTAATTCATCAACGCAAAATGTTCTGGGATTTATAGCCATGGTTGGTATCTACCTGTACTTCCTTTATCTGTCGTTGCGTTCTATGATTGAGGATAAACGAAATAGGCTGTTTGTTGCAACCATAATATTTGCAGTACAGTATCTGATAACTTCCCTAACCGATTTTCAGGGATATGGAGGATGGTTATTATTTGCTTTTCTTGTAGGAAGAGTTTTGGGTGTATACCACCCTAAAGTCGCGGATAACAGACCATTAGACACAAAACGAATGATTATTGGCGTGATTGTAATTATTGTATTTATTATTTCATTTAGTCCGCGCCCTCTTATAATCGAGTAAAACTATTTTAACATGTTGTAAGCTTCAATACCACCAAGTAGGTTGCGAACATTTTGAAATCCCTGACTCATCAGAAATTTTTTTGCCTGTCCACTTCGACCACCGGTTTTGCAGTGAATGATGATTTCGTTTTCTTTATGTTCTTCAATTTCTGATATTCGGAAAGGCAATGTGCCCAATGGAATTAATTTTGCGCCTATATTGGTCTCTTCGTATTCCCATTCTTCTCTTACATCTATCAAAACCAGGTTTTCACCTTTTTCCATTCTTTCTTTTAGCTCTTTTATTTCTATGTCCTGCATTTAATTGTTGTTTACAAAAATTCTTTTAACAGTCCTGCCGTTTTCAGTATTTAAAACAGTGAGATATACTCCTGAAGACAAATTTGATATATTAATTTGTTTTTTGCCAGAGACATGTAAAACCTCCATCCCCGAAACAGTAAGAATAGAAAGAGAATTATAATCCCCTTTTATATTTAAAATCCCGTTATTAACAGGGTTAGGATAGAGCACTATTTCATTTTGTGTGTTCTCAATTTCCGGGATATTGAGTACCAATTCAGCACCTGATTCAAACACTGGCCGTATCATTAATGATCCTTCAATTCTGTCATTCTGAGTCCAGGTTCTATCAGTATTGTAATAGATTTTGTCCGCCCCTCCAATATTATTTTTGTCAAAGCCAATCCCAATATAATTATCAGAAAACTGCTGATAACCTATAAAAATTGTGTCTGCAACCAGTATAGGGGGTATAAATTCAACCCTGCTAAACTGATTTCGCATACTTTGTTCGATTACAAGATTTTGAGTTCTGATAGAAATCTCATTTTCATCATCTAATAATCGGGACCAAACGGTAACTTCAAGTGTTTGTCCGACCGTGGATGGGTTTATGCTGGGAAGGTAGATATCAACACCTGTAAGTGTATCGATTGGATCAATTACGTATAAAACGGCAAGCTTTCCGGATAATAAATTGATTCCAGCAGAGAACTCAGCAGATCCATCATCATATGCATAATAATTATGTAAGGTTGTGTAATCTCGCAATGTATCATTCACTTTGAGATCAACATCAAAATAAATATCAAACCCTGTCGAATTAGTTTCTTTTAATAAAGTATCCCCCGTATTGTAAATAAATTCAGTTTCTATAACAACAGAATCACCTGTTACCGGAAGTGTAAATGGAGAGATTCCGGAAACTTCACGTCCATATTCAATTCCCCTGAATCCTACTTCTCCATCATCATTTTTAGGTCCGCTGGAAATGAATTCACCTGTATTTAAATTTCTGAGAATGTGCTCAAATTCAATGGTGAAAATACCTTCTTCAAGGTTAGATAATTGTACTGTTTGTGGAGTTTGGTAGAGGTCTCTATTGCTGTTGAATGCTTCTACAGGTATGGAGTTATAGGGAAAAAACAAAGGTGAGGGTTCTGAAGAGATGGTTCTATCTTCATAGTCAACCCTGGTTTCTGTTCTTTCTTGGTTTAGATATATATAATTTACCAACCAGGTATCATAAATTCCGGCAAGACTGCTGTATGAAATAAGTTTGAATTGAAAGTTTTGATGGTAAAATCGGGAATCATTTATTTGTACTCTTATTTGCCTGAAAGAGAGTACACTGTCTTCATTCAATGTGAGACCTTCTCTTCCACCTGTCAATGCATAATTATCCAGACTTTCCGGATTGATATCAATGGGTACCCATGTCGTGTCATTTGCCAGAAAGGATAGTTGTAGTGAATCAGTTTCTTCTGGAATTTCTCCTAAGCCACGTAATTGATAAAAAAATGAAAAATAAACGGTATTTATTCGACTTGGCTGGACTCTACTAAGGTTTATTCTGTTGGAGACAAGACTATCGCCGGGACCATTAAACGTAACATCCTGACCATAAGGTACCCCGTTTCCGTTTACGCCATCAAAAATAACAGAGTAAAGAGATGGTGAATTGATTGCAAAAGTATTTTCGACAGTCACGCCAGTATTGGTTATCCACCTTACACTATCAAGAGCATTTTTGTTCTTAGAAAAATCATCAAAAAATGGTAACCTTAGTATTGTATCTGCTTGTTGAGTACTTGCTAATCTTGCCGAAGAACCTGAATTTTTTTCAATAGGAAAGATGAGCAGCTGACCAACTGCATTTTGATAGAACAGGCT
>CAYTFO010000177.1:0-8045 GCA_964437135.1 uncultured Roseivirgaceae bacterium
AGTTAGTCCACCACTATCTCCTTGCTTTTGTTTTTCAGGATCATTGGTTGTTAGATCCGGAGAAATGATAGTCCAGGTCTGCCCACCATCAGTACTTTTATGCACGAACTGACTTCCAAAATAAATGATGTCCTTATTGAAGGGATCTCTACTCATTCCTACATTCCAGTTGAATCTTAGCTCAATGTCTTCCTCAGGATAAGTAGGTCTGATTCTTTCAAAGTTTCCGGTAACCCGATCATAAATACCTGCAGAACCCTGCTGCGCTGTACTAATTCCATATCTTGAATTTTCGGGATCAGGAAGCACATCAAAGCCATCGCCAAAAGAAATTTCCTGCCAGTAGCTATTTCTGATCCCCTGTGCTTTCCAGACATAGGCTGGACCCGACCAGCTTCCGTTATCCTGCATTCCACCATAAACATTATATGGGAATTCATTGTCTAAAGCAATGTGATAGAATTGAGCGACAGGCAAAGTCTGAACAAACCTCCAGCTTTTTCCTCTGTCTCTTGTTATGTTTAACCCACCGTCATTACCATCTATCATAAAATCCGGATTTTCAGGATGAATCCACCATGCATGGTGATCAGGGTGAACTCCCCGCGTAGTATTATATGCCGGCATAAGTTCTTCAAAGTTTTTACCACCATCTTCACTTACATTGACATAGGTAAAAATGCTGTAAACCCTGTTTTCATTTTTAGGGTCAACATAGATATCGGAATAATAAAAAGGCCGGTTTCCGATATCATTTTTATCATTGATCTTTTCCCAGTTAAACCCTCCATCATCAGATCTGTAGAGAGCATTCTTTTTGGATTCAACTAAAGCATAAATCCTTGAAGGCTGACTCTGAGCAATTGCAAGTCCGATTCTACCCAATTCACCTTTAGGCAGTCCATCATCCCCAGTTCTTTTTTCCCAGGTATCACCTCCATCATGAGAAATGTACAAGCCTGAACCCTCACCGCCTGATTTGAAAAACCAGGGTTGTCTGTCATGTTCCCATAATGCTGCAATTAGTTTATTGGGGTTAGTTGGATCCATGATCAGGTCTGCAGTTCCTGATCTGTCATTTGAGTACAGAATTTTTTCCCATGTTTTGCCTCCATCTTTAGTTCTGAAAACTCCTCTCTCCGGATGAGCTCCCCAGGGTGAACCTATTGCTCCGACATAGACTACATCCGGGTTTTCCGGGTGAATGATTATCCTGTGAATATGTCTGGTGCCTTCAAGGCCAATTTTTTTCCAGTTTTTCCCACCATCAAGTGATCTGTAAATTCCATCACCCGCGTTTAGTGAGTTTCTTGGATTTCCTTCTCCGGTTCCTACCCAGATTACTGAAGGATTGGATTGCTGAATTGCAACAGCACCTATGGATGATGTTGATTGATCATCAAATATTGGATCCCACTTTATACCTCCTGAAGTAGATTTCCAAAGGCCTCCCGAAGCTGTTCCAACGTACATTATAGAGGGATTATCAGTGACAACATCTATTGTAGTAACCCGACCAGCCATACCTGCCGGACCAATGCTTCTAGGTTTAAGGTTTTTTAAAAGCTCCATATCCAGTTGTTGGCCCAGTACCAGAAATGGTAGCGAGAATATTGCTACAAGAAATTTTTTCATATTTATATTGATTTGGATCAAAGATAAGAATAGGTCAAAAGAAGTCTTTATAGTTTTATGTGACTGGCAAAATTTATTGATAATATTATGACTTAGGGTATAAAAAAACCCTGACTAAACAAATAGCCAGGGTTTTTAATCTTTAATATTATAATTAATATCTGTTTCTTCCTCCGAAGCTGTTACCTCTGCTTTCTCTAGGGTTTGCTTTCTTAACAACTATCTCTTTTCCTTCAAACATAGATTCGTTAAGTTCTGCAATGCACTGATTTGCTTCATTATCATCGTCCATTTCAACGAATCCAAAACACTTAGAATTACCGGTTTCCCGATCCATAATAACCTTTGCTGATGATACCTCACCATACTGCTCAAATAAACTACGAAGACTGTCACTCGTAGTATCTCGGCTAAGTTTAGCCACGAAAATGTTCATAAATAAAATAAATTAACTAAATATTAAATAAAACTTATAGGAGAGAAAATTGATAGAGTGGACAAGCACAGTAAAAACGTTCTGACCTTTAATTGCCATAAAATTATCGTAAAAAAACACTAAAACCTATTAATTCGAAATTTCTATTCAAAACGATCTTTTTCATTTGCACAGTTTTGACAGATTACTTCTTCCGTACTTTCGTCATAAATGTACTCTTCACCAACTGTTATTTCATTCCCACATGTTTCACATAATTGGTCCACTTCTGAAATTTCAATTAAAAGTCTTGCTTCGGCAGTTTCCATTTTTTTAAAATTTTATCTCAAAAAAATTAATAATTGCAATTGCAATCGTTTGTATTAACGAATATAATCGTATTTGTTTTAAAAAAATAAAAAAATTGAGATGACTTTTTTCATATAATTTATAGATGAATGTTACCAATTATCAAACAACCTTTTTTAAAGACTATAATTTGTAATTTTAAAGAGGTGTACTATTCCAATAAAATATATACTCTGGTTTTTTGCATTTTTACCATTGCATTACAAATAAACTGTCTGGCTCAGGAAAAAAATGATGAGGATGGTCCCATTAGGATTAGTATTTATTTTGGAGGAGGTAGCTATTATATAGATGAAGAACAACGATCATATCTTCAGGATTTTATAGAGGATTTTGAGAAAATCGAAGATTACAACATTAGTATTCATAGCCATACGGATAATATAGGTGGAGTGGCTTATAATCAATGGCTTTCTGAGATGAGAAGTAATGCAACCGTGGAGTTATTGATCAATTTAAATGTCCCTGAAGATTTAATATCTATAAAAGATTTTGGTCTCTATAATCCGGTATATTCTAACGATACATGGATGGGTAAAATCAAAAATCGCCGGGTGGATATTCTATTCTGGCCGGTTGTGTTATAAAATGCCAAACAGAAGACATCTGTTGAATGTCTTAGTTAAAATTCTGTTTACTTCTCCAATCTCTACGTAAATTTCATTATGCGAAATCTAAAACTAGCATTGCTTTTGATATTCACATCCTGCATAGGAACAGATATAATAGGTGATGAATTGAAGGAACCTGAAATTATTTTCGAAGAGAGTGATTATAGTGTTCTGGAGGGAGAGAGTATAGAATTATCTGCACGCTACAACAATGAATTTGGAATTGAGGAAGATGTTGAATTTACCTACCGCTTTTCTACTCCGGGGTTACTTACAATATCAGATAACACACTTACTGGAATTAAAAGTGGTCAGACTGAAATAATTGCTTTTTATGAAGAAGTTGAATCTTTGCCTGTTCTAATTACTGTTTTTAGTTCTAATGAAGATGTGGCTTCTGTGAGAATTGTAACTAACATTAGTGAGGTATTAGTAGGATCTTCCATACAGTTGGAAATCGAAGCGAAAAATGGAGCAGGAGACCTGTTAGTACCCGGGGCAATTAATTATTTTTCAACAGACGAATCGGTTGTGGTCGTTGATGAAGATGGATTGCTGACTGCACTGAATGAAGGCCAGGCTGATATTTATGCTGAGATTGAGGGAATCAGGAGTCCATCAATTTCTGTGAATGTTGTGTCAACACTTGATCTAATTGCTTCTTTTCATGGTGCAAATGGTTATGATGCCTCAGGAATGGTATCTATTGCTATGCAGGATGGGAGTTATAAAATGGAACTGCCAGAAGATTTTATGGCTGATTTCGCATTGGGGACATTCATTTACCTTTCAAATTCAACTGCTGGTAATGTAACCCGGAGTGAGGGAGTTGAAATAGCAGAAGTAACACAAAATGGCTATCATTTATTCGATTTAGATAATATTGACCCTGAACTGAATCCTGGAGATTACAGGTACGTCATCGTTTTATGTAAACCTGCCAGTATTACATTCGGAATAGCAGATTTTCAAAACCCATAAATATGAAAAGGTTAGTAGGTATATTTTTAGTTATTTCTGTTTTACAAGCTACAGCAGGTGGGGGGTGGACATCGAAGAAGAAATCCGGATATTTTAAACTAGGACAGAATTTCATTTACTCGGGTCGATTTTTCAATCCGGATGGAGATGTTATTGATATTACCACAGTGGGGTATTACAGTACCAGTCTTTATGCGGAATATGGGCTCACAGATAATTTCACTGTCACTGCATATGTACCATTTTTTGTCAGATCAACGCTGCATGAAGTTGAATTCAGGCAAAGCGGAGCTACTATTCCGGGAGATTTTGTAAATGCTTTCGGAGATGTTGATCTGATGTTTAAATATGGATTTTTTCAAAAGTCTGCTTTTCCGGTTGCAGTAGAGTTGCTATTAGGAATTCCATCCGGAGAAACACAGGGAGGTGAAGGCGGAATTCTCCAAACAGGTGACGGAGAATTTAATCAGATGATTTCTGTTTATGTAAGCCATTCATTTTATCCAGCTCCTTTCTATATCACAGCAGGAGGAGGGTTTAATAACAGGACAAATGATTTCTCAGATGAATACCGTGCTGCTTTTGAGTTTGGCTTTGTACCTATAGACAGGCTTTCATTTATTTTAAAACTCAATACCGTTCAGTCTCTTTTCAATGGAAATGCGGAAAATGGCGGCTCAAATGGGATTTTTGCCAATAACACTGAATATGTCTCTTACACTCCTGAAATAAATTATCAATTTTCAGATAAACTGGGCGTTTCAGTCAATGCTGGCTTTGCATTTTCAGGAAGAAATATTCTCGCTTCCCCTAATTATGGAGTGGGATTATTCTCAAAATTTTAGTTTTTAGGAGGTGTGATCATGATATGTGCACGGTGAGTGCCAGGATCCATTATCCATGGTCCTCCAGGTCCTGGAGGATTCAAGGGTAACCCTGTACTTTCAGAAGTAGCATACGGAATATAAACCACATACCTTAAATATGTATTTTCTATCTCATTAGTTTCACTGTTGATCTCTCCCGTCAAAACAAATAGAGTTGACTTATCGGGCATATTCAATTTACCACTTTTAACCTCGTTTTCTCTTATATCAAATATCTCCTGGAATGTTTTACCCTCTTTCTTTAAATCGCGACCTCTCTGCATGAAATCTTCGAGTTCTTTAGAATACGCAGCAACGCTAAATCCTTTTTTTTGAGGATCATCAGCAAGACAGATCATTTTTCCGGTTCCTTGTTTAAGTGTTATAAGTTCGCCGGAAGGACTATAGCCAAGTACAGTAGCTGTACTTCTGAACTCTTCCGGAGCTGCTAAAACTGCTGTTTCAATTTGCCAGTCTTTGGAAGGTATATCCTGGGCATAAACCCAGCAAAAGGAGATAAGTAAAAAGAATACTTGTAAAATTTTCATAATCCAATTTACAAAAAAATACCTTTTAAATAAATCTAAACAGCTTTAATCAGATAGTAATTCTTCTTACCTCTTTGAGCAAGCAAATATTTGTTTTGTAAAAGGCTTAGTTTTAGATCTTCTTCGGCAGAGTTTATTTTTTCCTTATTAATACTTACTCCACCTCCGGAAATCATTCTTCTTGCTTCTCCTTTTGACTTGAAAATTATTCCGTTGGTTATTTCACATAATAAATCAACTGGATTCACAGGTTTGGAAAGTATATCTTTTGATATTTCTGTTTGAGGCACTCCTTCAAAAACCTGCAAGAGTGTTTTTTCATCTAATGAAGCAAGGTCATCCTGAGTGGATTTGCCAAATAAAATTGATGAAGCTTTTATAGCCATTTCCAGATCTTTTTGAGAATGAACTCTTGCTGTGATTTCCTCAGCAAGTGTCTTTTGAAGTAACCGTAGATGGGGAGATTCCTGATGTTCCTCAATCAATGCATCAATTTCTTCTTTTCCTTTAGTGCTGAAAATTTTGACATAGTTTATTACGTCCTCATCGGAAGCGTTGATCCAATACTGATAAAACTTATATGGGGATGTTTTTTCAGGGTCAAGCCATATATTACCACTTTCGGATTTACCAAATTTCGATCCATCAGCCTTGGTAATAAGAGGAGTTGTTATAGCAAAAGCTTCTCCCTGACCCTTTCTTCTTATCAGTTCTGTTCCAGTGACGATATTTCCCCATTGGTCAGAACCTCCTAGCTGAAGTTTTACATTTTTATTTTTCCAAAGCCAGTAGAAGTCATAGCCCTGAACCAGTTGATAGCTGAACTCCGTGAAAGATAACCCGGCCTCCATTCGATTTTGGACGGAATCCTTAGCGAGCATGTAGCTTATTGTTATATGTTTCCCAACATCCCTGATAAAATCAAGAAAATTTAATTCTTTGAACCAATCAAAGTTATTGACTACTTCTGCGGAGTTTTCCCCCTCAAAGTTCAAGAATTTCTCAAGTTGTGATTTCACACATTTGAGATTGTGATTCAGAGTTGCTTCATCTAAAAGATTTCGTTCGCTTGATTTACCCGATGGATCACCAACCATTCCTGTGGCTCCACCAACCAGTGCTATGGGTTTATGACCACAATTTTGGAAATGAACAAGTGTCATTATTTGTACCAAATTGCCAATGTGCAAAGAATCTGCTGTTGGATCAAATCCAATATATCCTGAGGTAGTTCCTTTTGATAATTCTTCCTCTACTCCAGGCATACTGTCGTGAATCATTCCTCGCCAGGTGAGTTCCTTAACAAAATCTTTCATTTCAAACTAATTAATCAGGCCGCAAAAATAGAGGCATTGATGACAAATACATGGATTATTCATGATAAATAACAGGTCGATTGTTCACTTAATATTTTTTCTATAATTTGATCTCGATTTTAACTGAAGATGGGAGACTTAAACGTAAGATTGATAAAGACAAGAAATCAACTTAATGAATTCACAAGGAGTTTATTGAAGGATATTCATGCATTAGAACGCATGCTTGAAGAAGGTTGGTTTATTGAAGAGCCCATTCATATTGGAGCTGAACAGGAAATTTGCATTGTGGACAAGCACTACAAACCAGCTCCGGTTTCTCTTGACATTTTATCTCAGATAGACGATGAAAGGTACACTACAGAGTTAGCAAAATTCAATATTGAAGCTAACATGAGACCATTGGTATTAGAGAAAAATTGCTTTAGTCAAATGGAGCAAAACCTGAATGGAATCATGGATAAACTTTATAAAATTGGAGATAAAGAAGGTGTTCATTTCGTTCAGACAGGAATTTTACCAACTATACGAAAGTTTGATCTGGAAATGGGTAATCTCACTCCTCTGGAGCGATATCATGCATTGATACAGGCAATTTCAAAAATGAGGGGTTCCATACATGAGCTTCGTATTTTTGGTATGGATGAGCTGAATATAAAGCATGACTCAGCAATGCTGGAATCCTGTAATACCTCATTTCAGGTACATCTTCAGGTGAAACCGGATGAGTTTGTCTCTAAATATAATATTGCCCAGGCACTTACAGGTCCGGTACTCGCTGCAGCGGTGAATTCTCCTTTATTATTTGGAAAAAGACTGTGGGCTGAAACCAGGGTTGCACTTTTTGCACAATCTATAGATACCAGAACTGCAACTGAACATATTCGGGATAGAAGCGCAAGGGTGATGTTTGGGAATAGCTGGCTAAAAGAAAGTATAACAGAGCTCTACAAAGAAGATATCGTCAGGTTTAGAGTTATGTTGATGACGGATCCTGAAGAGGATGTTATGGAAAAATTAGACAAAGGCATTACTCCCAGGTTGAGGGCCTTAAATATCCATAACTCAACTGTTTACAGATGGAACAGGCCTTGTTATGGAATAAGTCCAAACGGAAAAGCCCATTTAAGAATAGAAAACAGAGTATTCCCTTCAGGTCCTACTACATTGGATGAAATATCAAATGCTGCATTTTGGATTGGTCTAATGAAAGGATTTGAAGATCATTATCCTGATGTAACTGAAGTGATGGATTTTGACGACGCTAAGGACAACTTTATTTCCGCAGCTAGAGATGGACTTAG
>CAYTFO010000178.1:0-8025 GCA_964437135.1 uncultured Roseivirgaceae bacterium
TTTGATGCCTCGGGCGTATAAGTTACAGAATGCTTATAGTCCAGACTACACAACCAGTTGGCTTTTTTTCCGGTAGCTAAATTTTTAAATATCAGTTCTCTGACCATTCCGTTTCTATCTATTCCCGGACCGTAAAAATCAGCACTTCTTGCGATTAAAGCTTTGATTTCACCTTTTTGATCAGCATCCATAACCATTTTGGCGATTTCTGCTCTGACTTTACCCTTTCTACTGGGAGGATTTATAAGAGTATTTTCATCCATTCCATTCAGGTGGTCTTTGTCATACATATATATGTTATCAAAGAATACGAGTTTGGATTGGTGCTTACGACAGGCTTCAATAATATTTTTCACAACTACAGGCCAGTCTCTTTCCCAGGTTTTTGCGAAATATGGCAGGCCGGCTGTCATATAAACAATTTCTGAGCCTTCAACTGCTTCCATTACTTCATTAAGATTCAGTATATTTGCTTTTCTGAGTTGATCAGTATCGTTTATCTTTTGTGGGTTCCTGGCAACCAGTCTTATCTTATCAGTATATTTTTTGAGATCTTTTGCCAGAAGCTTTCCAATAGTTCCACCTGAACCTAAAATAGTTTGTACAGACATTAATAATTCTTATTTAGTGGTATAGATAAAATTGTTGCAATTTTTTGAGCTTTTTTGAATAGCCTTTTTTCTTTCGTTGATTCTCCTAGATATATAGATTTATTATCCTCAAGTTTTAAATAGGCAGTAAAATTTATTTTCCTCGAAGTAAGCTGAGCTACTCTGCCATAATTCATTGATTTCTCGCTAGTATTTATATAGACGTATTGTGGTTTCTGAAGTTCGATAGTTTTACCCTTTCGCATAAAGAAAATCCATGTGTATTCTTTCAAAGTCTGGTTTTGAAGATCTATTTTAATGCGATAGTGTGTAGTAATAAGCAAAAAACTAAGGACAAAAAGAGCAGCAGATATCCATGGAAATACAGGAATTATAACACCAACTGTTAAAGCAACTCCCAGTAGTCTAAAATGAAAAGGGAATAAAAATTCTACGAAAACATCAATAGTCTTCATCACTGACAATGAAGTTAGCGTAAAAGGTAGTGATATCCAATTGCAATTAAGTCCATTGAAAAGGCAATTCCCATATGTATAAATACTCCACCCCATATCGATCGGGTATTATATGAAATGACGCCCAAAATATATCCTCCAAAAAAGGAGCTAATACATTCCGCCATTGGCTTTCCAAAATGGAAAATACAATAAAAACTGGCCATTATGATTACAGAATGTTTACCAAAATATTTGCTGAAGTATAGCACCAGAAATCCTCTGAAGTACCACTCAATTCCAATGAAATTAACTAAGTAAAATGGTTCATATAAGGAGAAGTAGTATATAAAATCATCGGGTTTAAACCTCTCAATATTGAGTTTTGGGTAAGAATTTAGGAAGTCATTCGTTGACCCCACAATAAGCAGAAGAGGTATGGTCAGTAGAAATAAATAAAGGTATAGCTTTAACTCTCTTTTATAGCTTAACAAACCGTAAACATAATATTTTGATCTACCCAACCATACGCCCAGGATCAGTATTAAAATCAAATAACCCAAAAAGACACTAAGCTGGTTGGTAAGTTTATAATTGAAGTAAATATGAGTTGAAAACTTTGAGATGTAATCAGCTTTTACAATGTAACTCTTTGTAGCAAGTCCAAAAATTATTGTAGTAAGGATAAGCAGAAGAGAACCCTGCCAAAAATACGGAAATCTCTTTCTTCTAAGAATTGTGATAACAATTACAGTATGAAATGTATATAGTAGAAGATGATAAATTAAAATATCTCCAACCCACAAATCTGATCTTGATAGAAGCTTGTAAGGCTGAAAGTAGTAGTTAAAGATGATTGCTGGGATTAAATAGAGGCTTATAAAAAGATATGTATTCGAATCGAAATCAGATGAAACGAAGGTTTTTATTTTTTTTAATTGTGAAATAAGAAGATTCATATTTAGAATTCAATCTGTAGATCTTCCTAAAGGTAACTTATTGTAGTAAAAACTGAGGCTTTCTAAAAATCTTAGATCATAAATAAAATATTGAATTTAAATATTGAATAACCTTTTAAATTAGCGAGTTTTGATAATTTTTAAAGACCTATTATTTTCAGAAATGAATACTAAAAAATTATTTTCTACTCTTTTTTTACTTTGCATAACGCTAACGAGTACACTTGCGCAGACTGACAGCACTAGGAGGAGAGGATCTCTATCAATGGGGGTTTTCTTCTCCAATCATTCAAATAATATCACATTAGTCGGCAGTAATCTTGGTGCTGGAGTCAATGTTAATCTTGAAAAAGCACTTGGTTTACAGGTCAATAATGCTGTTTTTAGAGCAGATTTTGATTATAAACTCGGGAAAAAGAGAAGGTCTGAAATTTATGCAGGATACTTTGGGTTTAACCGAAAAGCTTCTAAGGTTTTGGAAGAAGAAATTAATTTTGGTGATCAAACGTTTCCCGTAGGAGCAGAGGCAAATTCTCAATTCAATTTTCAACTTATTAAAGTGGGTTATGGATACGATATAGTGAGTGATGAAAGACTAATAATTGGAACCGCTCTAGGATTCTACATTATGCCGATAAGTTTCAGGTTAGAATCTCAAAACTTTGAAGATGAAGCAACCGATTTCATTGCCCCGCTTCCAATAATAGGTTTAGATATGGGTATCTGGATCACGCCCAAATTATATTATAGTCAGGAGATTTCTTTTCTTTTTATAAGTATTTCAAACTTTACCGGATTGATCTTTGATACCAATCTAAAGCTTGATTATTCGATTACTGATTTTCTGGCACTTGGAGTAGGAGTTAATAATTTTGGTATTAACATAGAAGGAGAAAGTGTCACTGATGGTTTGATAGAGTTTGGTGGCAATATCAAATCCTCTTTTTTAGGGATGCAATTTTATACCCGGTTTAGATTTTAAATTTTCATTTACATTTTTGATTAAATGCAATGTTGAATCTGTTACCATTTAGATAAAGGATTTCCTCTTTGATTTCAAGATCGATTTCAATAGGTTCTTTCTTTTTAATTGTCAATGTGAGTTTACCTTTCGGCCCTATTCCGGATAATTCGTAGGATCCTTTTTGATTTCCCTGATAGTCCTTTGCTTCATCTTTGAACAGACCTTTTCTGATTAATTTGGCAGTAAAACTTCCATCCAGACATAGCCACAATTCATTCTGCTTTCTGGAGGCTTCTTTCGTTTCATAATTAAAAAGATATTTTTCTGATAGCTCTTCCTTCCAGTTGAAGGTAACATAAGGTCCGGATTTTGGTGGGTTGAATTGAAGCTGATCTACGAATTTATTAACAGCTTTTTCATAGTTTGAAAAGTATTTTGCATCCGAAGTAAAAATCAATGTGCCACAAAAACCATAATCTCCACAAATTGCCAATGCATATCCTTTCCGAGTATTGTCGTAAGCGTTTTTGAACTTCAATGCAATCTTATTTTCACCCAGTTGCTCAATTTCTTCTTCAACTGCGAGTCCAACTGCGGCATCATTCCCCAATTGCCATCTCTCCCTAATGTCTTCCAGGGTTGTTTCTTCACTCCGAAAAACCATATTTGCGTCATAAGCAGTATCCAGACTTAATAAAAACAAACTTGTATTCGCATCCAAAAACCCTGACCAGTTTGGTGGAACAAGCAGACTTATGGCTCCTCTTGGTCCCGTTATTTCCATTCCTGATATATAGGTCTTTGCATTTTCTACAACTTCCTGGGAGTATAAATTAAAATTTAACAAAAACAAGAAAAGGATAACCAATGGTATTTTCCTATCTAAAGAGAGTTGCCCATTTACGTTTGTAGAATTAAACATATGTAATTGAATTTTGATTTAGACAAATTAGAGGATTGTCTTTACTTTTCATCTGTTTATGGAACTAATTTAACCAACAATATTTTATTGACTTATGAATGAGGAACTGATTTTGGTAAATGAATCAGATGAAATTGTAGGGTATGAAAAGAAACTTGCAGTTCATCAAAAAGGGTTACTCCATAGAGCATTTTCTATTTTCATTTTCAATGATCAAAGACAACTTCTCATTCAGCAGAGATCATTAAAAAAGTATCATTCAGAAGGACTTTGGACAAATACATGTTGCAGTCATCCACTTAGGGGGGAGAACATGGAAACAACCGTAATTAATAGACTCAATTTTGAAATGGGTATCAATTGTACTATTGAGAAAAAGTTTGATTTCAGATATGAAGTACATTTTGAGAATGGTCTGGTTGAAAATGAACTTGATTATGTCTATTTCGGCTTATCCAATGATTATCCAAAACCAAACCCGGATGAAGTTATGAATTTTAAATGGATGGAGGTTCAGGAACTCTTTAAATGGATAAATTTAGAACCCAAAAAATTCACACATTGGTTTCGGGAAATTGTGGTCTCAGATCAATTTAAGAGAGAATTAAGGGTATAGTAGATATTTCTCTCGTTTTCTTTTGAATTCATCTGAATCAGCCTGCCAACTGTTTCTTATTTGCTCAGCACTCCAACCTTCTTTAATCTGTTTCTGTAAAGAATTAGTGCCTGCCAGAAAAACAAAATAATTATTGAAAAAACTATCCGTACTATCACCTATGATTTTGTAAAAGTCAATCAATAAGTCTAGATCAATTTCTTTTAATTCTTCAGATTGCCTAAGATCAATTCCAAAACATTCCTGATTTTCAAACTTAGGGTATTTTGCGCCTTCCATTGAGACAGGAGTAAAACTAAAGTCAGCCTCCGGAAAGTCTGGATGACCTACCACCTGAAAGGGCATTTTTGTTCCTCTGCCTATCGAAACCACTGTTCCTTCAAATAGACACAAGCTTGGGTAAAGATTAACTGAACGTTCATTCGGTAAATTTGGGCTTGGCTTATTGGGTAATATATATGGCATTTCGTGAGTCCATCCCTGAGTTTTCACAATATCAATTTGAGCTTTTGATTTACTGGAGAGCCAACCCTCAGCATTAATCATAGTTGCCAATTCACCCACAGTCATTCCATGCACAATAGGAATGGGGTGCATGCCTACAAATGATTGATATTGCATATCCAAAACTGGCCCGTCTACATAATGACCATTGGGATTAGGTCTGTCCAGTATTAACAAAGGCTTATCGTTTTCAGCACAAGCTTCCATGATATAGTGCATAGTGCTTATGTAAGTATAAAACCTGGCACCTGCATCCTGAATATCAAAGATGACAATATCAATATTTTCAAGATGTTCGGCGGAAGGTTTTTTCTGTTTTCCATACAGTGAAACTATTCTTGTTTCACCAATTGAGTCATTATTAACTGTCTCACCAGCATCTGCAGTCCCTTTGAAACCATGTTCAGGAGTGAAAACAATCGGAATCTCGATTCCCAGCTGACGTAAAGTATCGTATAAAGAAACCTCGCCCACCTTTGAGGTGTGATTTATGCATAAAGCTACTTTCCTGTCCTTGAGATTGTTGAGATAGAGATCCATTCTCTCAGCCCCAACTTTCACACCTTCATCAAATGAAGATTCAGAATTAGATTTTTCTGTTGAACATGAAAACATAAACAGGATTAAAAGCAACTTTATGGTATGAATAAACATTTGCATTACTAATATTGTGATGCAAAGCTAGCATATTGAATTTACCATATTTCATATCAAAAAGAATAAGTGGCGAAAGTCAGGGTACTTTTAGTCAAAGTATCAATAAAGTAGCTACTGTTTCTATAGCTGTTGGAATTGCTTCTTTATTACTTTCATTTACTATTCTGGGTGGATTTCAGGATAAGATATCTGAGAAGATATTTAGTTTCAGTGGCCATCTAAATGTTACTAAATATACTCTTTCAACATCTTTTGAGGAAAATGCCTTAAAAGTCACTGATTCTGTAATAATGGTGCTTGATCAACAGGATTATGTTACCAAATATCAATCGATAGCCTATAAAGCGGGTTTATTAAAAGCTAATAATGAAGTCCAGGGTGTTATATTTAAAGGAGTTGACTCGTCATTTGACACTGCTTTTTTTAAGCAGAATATAGTTACCGGCAAATTCCCTGATTTTAATAAGCAGGGCTATTCTTTGGAAGTTACATTAAGCCGGAAAATATCAGATTACTTAAATGTTAGTACAGGGGATGATGTTTTGATATTTTTCGTTCAAAACCCACCCAGATATCGAAAGTTGAAAGTTTCGGCTATTTATGAAACTGGACTTGAAGATTTTGATGAGAAAATAATATTCGGAGACCTGGATCTTGTAAGGAGATTAAATGATTGGGATCAGAATGAAGTAGGCGGTATAGAAGTTTTTATTAAAAATCCTGATAATATTCTTGAAGCACAGACCTTATTGTTTGATAATCTACCCATTGATTATTATGTAGAAAACGTAGTAGAAAAATATCTACAGATTTTCGATTGGTTGGAACTACTCAATAGGAATGTGGCAATACTGCTGGTTCTGATACTTTTTGTTTCGAGTTTCAGTATGATCTCTATTGTACTAATCTTAATACTAGAAAGAACCCAGATGATTGGAATGCTAAAAGCCATGGGTAGTCCGGATAAATTGATCCGAAAAATATTCTTCACTCTTGGCGTGAGGCTGATACTGAAAGGACTTTTTTGGGGTAATCTGGTTGGATTAGGCGTCGCAGTAATCCAGTACTATTTCAAAGTGATTCCTCTCGATCAGGTAAACTACTATATGAGTTATGTACCAGTGAAATTTGACTGGTTTATCATAGTTGGTTTAAACCTAATTACTGCTATCGTAATAAGCCTGAGCCTTTACATCCCGGTTGTAATCATCAGCAAAATCAGTCCTATTAAATCTATTCGCTTTGATTGATATAGGATGGTTGATATTTTTTAAAAAGGCTTTTTATTTTCATTTCCAGAACGCCAAACACCGCTTCTTTGAAAATACCCCTGGACATCTTTGATTCACCCTTTGTTCTATCAGTAAATATGATTGGAACTTCCACTATTCGGAAACCATGTTTCCAGGCATTAAACTTCATTTCGATCTGAAAAGCATACCCAATGAAATGAATTTTATCTGGATCAATTGTTTTCAGTACATTTTTATGATAGCATTTAAATCCGGCAGTAGTGTCAGTAATCGGCATTCCGGTAACTAATCGTACATAAATGGATGCAAAATAAGACATCAACACTCTTCCCATTGGCCAATTCACAACATTTACACCCCTGATATATCTTGAACCAATTGCCATATCATAGTTTCCGTCCACACATGCTTTGTAAAGATTCACCAGGTCTTCCGGATTATGAGAAAAGTCTGCGTCCATTTCAAAGATATAATCAAAATTGTGCTCCAAAGCATATTTGAAGCCTTCGATGTAAGCCGTTCCCAGTCCCTGCTTCCCTTCTCGCTCAATAAGATGGAGTTTTCTATAAAACACTTCCATTCTGTCCTTTACTATACTGGCTGTACCATCAGGAGAGCCATCGTCAATTATCAGAACTTCAAATGGTATAGGTAACTTAAACACCGCATCAATAATATCACTGACATTTTCACTTTCATTATAAGTGGGTATTATTACAAGATTTCGGTGGTGTATGGACATTTCAAAAAGTTCTTAATTGCCAAAACTAAAAGTATTATTTAAAAATAGGTGTTGGAATCACCGGATTCCCGGGAAGTAAATGTGGTGATCACCGATCCTCTGGGACGCATCGTCATGACCACTGCCTTTGAGGCAGTTTCAGGGGTGCACATGCAAAAGCTGAACACCGCCTCGCTTTCCGAAGGGTTTTACATGGTGCTGATCCAATACGGTTCAGAGCAAATTACACGAAAAGTGGTGATACATTAGGTTTATATCCAAATCAATTTAATGCTGGTTTAAGCAAAAAAGGCCGTCTCAAAATAGAGACGGCCTTTTCTATACCCTGGGTAAAAAAACTTAATAAACGCCTGTCAAATCATT
>CAYTFO010000179.1:0-2096 GCA_964437135.1 uncultured Roseivirgaceae bacterium
GGAGTGGTGGAAGCGGAGGAGTTTTCGCACCTTCGTTATTTATGGGTGCTGTAACAGGTTATTTTTTCGCAAAGGTGGTTGGTTTTGTTTGGCCTGCTGTTGATATCAATACCGCAAACTTTACGCTGGTAGCTATGTCCGGCGTGATGAGTGGAGTATTGAACGCACCTCTCACAGCGATATTCTTAATAGCAGAAATTACTGGTGGGTACACCCTGTTCGTCCCATTGATGCTTGTGTCAGCATTGAGCTTTTCCACGATTTCCTATTTCGAAAAGGGAAGTATTTATACTAAAAAACTGGTGGAATCAGGGGAGTTGGTGACTACAGATAAAGATCGGTTGGTATTGAATCAAATCAACATCAAAAAGATGATCGAAAAAGACCTGTTGAAAATTCATCCTGATGCTAAATTATCGGAGCTGGTTGCACTTGTGAAAAAAAGCAGACGTAATATTTTCCCCGTCGTTAATGAAAAAGAGGAGCTTATGGGAATTGTAACGCTTGATGATATTCGGGATAAGATGTTTGATAAGGAATACCAGGAGAATGTGGTAGTAAAGTCCATAATGCATAAACCCCCTGGGTTTGTGAGCTCTAGCGAAAAAATGCAATCTGTGATGAATAAATTTCAGTTAACACAGGCCTGGAATCTACCCGTTATTGACGATGGAAAATACGTTGGTTTTGTATCTAAATCTCGTATTTTTAATGCTTACCGAATGAAATTGATCCGACAGTCAAAAGAGTAAGTGTCTGATAATGATTCAGTTAATTCTTTTCTGAAAATAGCAAGCATTAGCTTAAAAAAATAGTTTTCCACAAAAGTAATACTAAACTTTTTTGGCTTAATCGCTTCATAATCAATTCTTTACAAAAGAAGGTGTTGATAACCATCTGCCATGTGGAAAAAAAGAGAATATTTATTTTTAGTTCTATTTGGAAGTGCCTTTATATGTATAAGCTTTACAGTGTTTAGCTTTCAAAATTACAAGATAATAGTACTACTATCACTGTTCAGAAAGATGTTATCACAATATTAATTCTTAGAATCGAATTTAACAATAGTTAATGGATGTTTATTGGAATAATACAATTTTGTGTTCTTGCAAAAATATTAAACCTTTACTTACTGAAATCGTTTTAAGTAGTATGAAAAAAGGTTTTGGAGTCTTTTTACTTTGTATTTGTATGATTTCACTTTCAGCACAAAATGTTGAATTAGTGAAATATGTCCAGTTGGAGAAGGAGTACAAAGTAGAAGAAAACAAGTTATTATTAGTCAATTTTTGGGCTACCTGGTGTGGGCCCTGTATCAGAGAAATCCCACATTTCCAGGAAGCTGATAAACGTTCAGATATTGAAGTATTCCTGGTTAGTGTAGACTTTCCACAAGACATGAAAAAGGTCGAAAATTTCGTTGAGACAAAGAGACTGGATTCGAGAGTTTTTTTGTTGAATGAAAAGGACTATGATAATTACATGCCCAGAGTCAGCGAGAACTGGACGGGCGCGATACCTGCTACTTTGATTATCGATTCTTATGGCAACCGGTATTTTTACGAACAGGCTTTTACAAAAGAAACATTACAAACAACGATAGACAAGCACTTAAATTAAAACTAAAATGTCAGATGCTATGAAAAAAACAACCTTACTAGTTTTCGGAATACTCGTAACAATTGGAGCATTATTTATCAATGCAAAAAATAATGATCTGGGATATGAAGTCGGGGATTATGCAATCGATTTTGAATTAACTAATATTGATGGGAAATCAATCTCTTTGTCAGATTACAATGATGCAAAAGGATACATTGTGGTATTTACCTGCAATACCTGCCCGTATGCAAAGATGTATGAGCAAAGAATTATTGACCTGGATAAAAAATATGCTTCAAAAGGATTTCCTGTTGTAGCAATAAATCCAAATGATGTGGGACAACAACCCGGTGATTCCATGGAAGAAATGCAAAAAAGAGCTGAAGAAAAAGGTTATACTTTCCCATATCTAAGAGATGATGCACAGGACATCACAAGACAGTATGGTGCTACTAAAACTCCACATGTATATGTTTTGAATAAAGAAAATGCCG
>CAYTFO010000179.1:2106-8014 GCA_964437135.1 uncultured Roseivirgaceae bacterium
TAAAGTTGAATATATAGGATCTATCGATGATAATCCAAGAGACGCTGGTGATGTTACTGAGAAATATGTAGAATCAGCAGTTGACGCATTATTGAATGGTAAATCACCTACTGTTAAAACCAAAAGGGCAATAGGGTGTACCATTAAATGGAAAGATGCCTAACTATTTTATAGATTAAAGTAAATTCGATAGATAGAAAAAAGAGTGATAAATTGAGTTTGTCACTCTTTTTTTGTTTTATTAACATTAATAATGAAACGACACCCAGCTTTAATTCCCATATCAAAAGAACATCATCAGATGTTACTGCTGGCAAGACTCCTTCAAAACGATGCACCACCCTATAAGGGTCTGCCAACTGTCAAAGAAGAAAAATTAGAGTACGCCAGGCAACAGTTTGAATTGATGATTGAAGGTCATTTTCAAAAAGAAGACCAAACTTTTTCTGAAATGAAGTTAAGGCTGTCTATGGAACTTCAGCGAATGGTTGAGGAACTCATCAGTGAGCATATTCTATTACGCAAAAAGTTTCATAATCTGGATGTTGAAAAATTAGATGAAACCGGTAAAATGCTGGAAAAGCATATAAGAAAAGAAGAGAGGGTTTTTTTTGAGAATATCCAAAAAGAACTGGGTGATGATCTAAACGACCTGATAAAATCGTAAAATCAACGGAAAGTTTTTTTGTAGATCGGTTTTCGATAAAGGAACTGTAAATACAATGCAGGATACATCAACAAATCCGTGAGAAGAGTTCCTGTTTTGAAAGTAATATTATCTACGATGTAGGTTTTACCCTCTTTTATTTCAACTATATGCTTATGCACCCAAAAGCTTAAGAAGAAAGGAAGCTGCCTGCCTTCATCAACAAACATCCATAGTTCGGGATGTTCTTCATCATGAGTAATATCGCTAACCCATTTTTGCTTAAATAATAAAAAATTTAATTCAAGGGCTACCTTATCTCCTTTTTCACAACCGTCAAAGTGAAGCAACTTTACCAGTGGAAATGGAGGATTTAAGGATAAAAACAACTCTTCCGTAAAGCCATCTTTAACCTTTTGTAAACCAGAAGAAACTTCAGTCCTGATCTTTAACTTCATGCTTAAAGAAACCCAAAGACAGTAAAATTGTTAAATCAATTTATTCTGCCTGGCCAGGTCAAAGAGTTTTTCTGCAATGAATCAATAGTCTATTATCAATCTTTATACTTCCGCCAGGCGCCTAAAATGATTCCTGATAAAACCCATATGATTAGTTGGGCACCACCATCAATCCATGCCAGTCCATAGGGTCGAATGGAGAACATATTGACCGTCATGGTGCTTAAAATGGCAATAGGAAATCCCATGATAAACCCGGTCTTTAATCCGTCCATCAATGAATCTACATTCATTCTCACGAATACCCATGCGATCATATAGGTTAGCGCGACCGACGAGATTATACTCACGATAAAAGGAGTTGAACCTCCGCTGGTTGCCATTTCTTCAGTCAGGTTGTTCATTTCCATCCAGGGTTCTGCAAAAATCCCATACCAAACCGCCGGGATGGCCTGTGCCAATACTACGATAATCCAAACCGCAGCATGATTAATCTTTAGTTGTTTCATTGTGATAGGTGAGGTTTAATTAAAAAATCGTCAATGAATATAATGCAAAAAATGAAGATTTTGAAATATATACATTGTCATAAGCATTGCATTAGGATGCTAATCCATCACAAATGCTTAGTTTTTCTTTGCATCTTCCCAAAAAACATCCATTTCCGCTAATGTCATATCAGCGAGTGATTTGCCCATTTCTTTTGCTTTGGATTCCAGGTATTTAAATCTTTTGATAAACTTCTTATTGGTTCGTTCCAGTGCTTCTTCCGGATTTATATCAACAAAGCGAGCATAATTGATTAAAGAAAAAAGTAAGTCCCCAAATTCATGCTGTGCCCGATCCTTATCAATTGGCTTATTATTCGTAACATCAAATTCATTTCTGAATTCATTCATTTCTTCTTCTACTTTTTCCCATACCTGTTCTTTTTCTTCCCAGTCAAATCCAACTCCCCGGGCTTTTTCCTGAATTCTCATGGCTTTTACCAATGCAGGCAAAGATTGAGGCACTCCACCTAAAACTGATTTATTCCCTTTTTCCTTAAGTTTGATTTTCTCCCAGTTTTCTTTTACCTGTTGCTCATTTTCCACATCCAGATCCCCGTAGATATGTGGATGTCGTCTGACCAATTTATCACAAACAGTATCAAGCACATCTGAAATGTCAAAAGCATTTTTCTCTGAACCAATCCGTGCATAAAACACCATATGCAACATCAAATCACCCAGCTCTTTCTTTATTTCTTCCAGATCATTTTCAAGAATTGCATCACTCAATTCATAGGTCTCTTCAATTGTAAGGTGTCGAAGGCTTTCCAGCGTTTGTTTCTTATCCCAGGGACAGTTTTCGCGCAGCTCATCCATAATCGTGAGTAATCTGTCGAATGCTTCCAGCTTCGATTGACGATTTGAATCAGGTTTGCTAAGCGGCTTTCTTGAATTTGACATATAATCGAAAATTTTTTAATGGGTTTCGAACCCAATGAATTATTTATGGGTTTGTAATGTTAACAAAACACATGAGGAAATTCTTCATGTATAGATTAACTTTGCAAAAAATACAGAGGAGATGGTTACAGTATTACTTGGAATTGGTTTAGTTGCGTTATTCTTTGTCGGTTTATCCGTCAGATTAATCTTCATGAAGAATGGAGAGTTCAAAGGAACCTGTGCTTCCCAAAACCCTTACCTCAACAAAGATGGCGAGTCCTGCGGTTTTTGTGGAAGAGCACCGGGGGAACAATGCAAGAATTCGGATTCAGAAGTTAATAAAGTTCTTTCAAAATTCTGATATTTTAAAATAATCCTACTCCTTAGGTCAACCTATTTTTTATATTTGCCGACCGTTTAAATGTTACCAATTTGGCACTAATTAAATCAATAGCTGGAATACGTGGAACCATAGGTGGCGTAGCCGGTGAAACACTAACACCTATTGATGTTGTAAAATACACATCAGCTTTCGGGCAACTAATTAAAGAAAACTCAGAAAACTCAAAAGTAATAATTGGCCGGGATGCAAGACCTTCCGGAAAATTAATTGCTCCACTTGTGGCAAATACTCTCCTGGCACAGGGAATTGATGTGATTGATCTTGGACTAAGTACAACTCCCACCGTGGAGATGGCTGTGATAAATGAACAGGCTACAGGAGGGATCATCATTACAGCCAGTCATAATCCTACAGGCTGGAACGCATTAAAGCTTCTAAATGAAAAAGGTGAGTTTATATCTGCAGCTGCAGGTAGGAAAGTACTGGAACTAGCCGATAAAGGAAATATCCGCTTTGAAGAAAATAAAAAGTTTGGCAAGCTCTCCACGCATGATCACCACATAGATATTCATATTGATGCAATTCTTGAACACCCATTGGTGGATGTGGAGGCAATCAAAGAACGAAAATTTAAAGTGATAGTAGATGCGGTTAACTCTACAGGAGGAATCGCGGTTCCAAAGTTATTGGAAAAGCTGGGTGTACAGACTACCGAATTGTATTGTGAACCAAATGGGATGTTTCCTCATAACCCTGAACCTTTACCGGAAAACCTTACACAGATCAGTCATGACCTGGAAGCAGGTTCTTTTGATTTGGGAATCGTTGTGGATCCTGACGTAGACAGGCTGGTGCTTGTTTGTGAAGATGGAGAATCTTTTGGTGAAGAGTATACGCTGGTTGCAGTATCTGACTATGTTCTATCACAAAGAAAGGGCAATACAGTTTCTAATCTGTCTTCTACACGTGCGTTGCAGGATGTCACCGAAAAACATGGAGGCGTTTACAGTTCAGCCGCTGTTGGAGAAGTAAACGTTGTCGCCAAAATGAAGGAAGTAAATGCGGTTATCGGTGGAGAAGGTAATGGTGGTGTTATCCTTCCGGATTTACATTACGGTCGTGATGCTTTGGTAGGTATTGCATTGTTCCTTACACATCTTGCAAAGTTTGGCAAGAGTGCTTCCATGCTAAGAGCTACTTATCCTTCTTATCACATTTCAAAAAATAAAATTGAGCTTACTCCTGAGATTGATGTGGATAAAATCCTCGAAAGTCTTCAGGTTAAATACAAAAACAACCCGATTTCTACCATCGATGGTGTTAAAATTGAATTTGATAAAGAATGGGTTCATTTAAGAAAATCAAATACTGAACCAATAATTCGTATTTTTGCAGAGTCGGAAAGTGCTGCAACTGCAGAACATCTGGCAATGAAACTGATCTCAGATATAAAAGAGATCATTTCAGAGAAGTAACCTGAAAAATTATTTTTTATGAGAGTTTATCTGGACAATGCCGCTACCACCCCGCTAGACCCTGCTGTATTTGAATCCATGAAGCCTTATTTACTGGAAAATTTTGGCAATCCTTCTTCCATACATACCCACGGTAGAGAAGTGAGGTCAGCCATTGAACGATCCAGAAAAAAAGTTGCTGATATTCTCAACACTTCACCTTCAGAGATCTTTTTCACTTCAGGAGGAACAGAAGCAGATAACATGGCCCTGAGATGTTCAGTAGAAGATTTGGGTATCGATACCATTATAACATCGAGATTAGAACACCATGCTGTACTGCACACTGCAGAACTACTTGAAAAGCAGGGAAAGGTTCAACTTATACTGCTGGAAAATGATGAAAAAGGAAATCAGGACATCGACAGTCTTGAACAACATCTTAAGAGTAATCCCAAAGCAATGGTCTCTCTTATGCAGGGGAATAATGAAATAGGCAACCTGCTGGATCTTCAAAAAGTAGGGGAACTATGTAGGGAGCATAACGTGCTTTTTCATAGCGATACAGTTCAGACCATGGGGCATTATTCCCATAATCTTCAGGAGCTGCCTGTTGATTTTATGGTGGGTGCTGCTCATAAATTTCATGGACCTAAAGGCGTTGGATTTTTATATATTCATCATCAAACCAAAATTCATCCATTCATCCATGGTGGATCGCAGGAAAGAAATATGCGTGGGGGAACCGAGAATGTTTACGGGATTATCGGACTTGCTCGCGCCTTAGAACTTGCATATGAAGATATGGAAGGGCATCAAAAGCATATACTTGGATTAAAAAAACGGATGATTGAAAAACTAAAGAATATTCCTGGAATAAGATTCAATGGGAAATCTGATAGTTTGGATGAAAGCCTTTATACAGTACTAAATGTGAGTTTGCCAGAATCTGATGATAACGATATGTTATTGTTCAACCTGGATATATCTGGAATTTCTGCAAGTGGAGGTAGTGCATGTTCTTCAGGCTCAAATGTTGGTTCACATGTTTTAGGGGCTCTCGGTAGTAATTCAAAGCGAGGAGCTATTCGTTTTTCATTTAGTAGGTTCACAAAACAAGAAGAAGTAGATTTTGCCGTTGAAAAACTAAATGAAATTCTATCGGTGAATGCGTAGTTACCTCATAGGTATATTCATACTTATATTTTCTCACAAAATTCTTTCACAGGATCTACGGAGACCGGAAGTTCAAACGACCTATCTGAGCACTTTTAAGGCCACTTCAGGAGAAGAGTTTTTTTCAACTTTATCTTCTAAAACAATAACAGCGGTAGCAATTCGTGCTGAAAAGGGTCCATTTTATATAAATGAAAAGGGGAAAAAGACATTAATACCCCTGGACCCAGACGCTGAGGAGAAAACCTATTTTATTTCACTTTCCAAACCTTCAAACAAAATAACCATCGAAAATTCACTGGCGATTGAAGCGCAGGTTTTTCTTATTCACAGTGGATCAGTGCCAAAACTAAAGCAAAGGGTAAGTGAAGCAGAGCAGGAAAACTGTATAAATGAAT
>CAYTFO010000180.1:0-7999 GCA_964437135.1 uncultured Roseivirgaceae bacterium
GAAAACATCTGAAACATTTACTTCCAGGATAGCCTCGATTCTTAGAAATACCAATAAAAAAATGATTACCATAAGACTGTTTTTTATTTGAGACAAATCTGGTCTAAAAAAAATATTATTCCACGGTTGATCCGACCATTTGTTATTTAAAGTTACTGAATTGTAAAATTTTCTATACCTAAAACAAAAAATCAAAAAATAGTATGCATGCATAACATATTTGTTATATATTCGTAGTTAAAATAGTATGCATGCAGAGTATTTTCATCAAATAAATAAGATTTAACAACATAATGGAAGCAGTAGCAAACAAAGAAGCAATTAAAGGTGGGGAGTTTTTAATTAAGGAAACAGACCCGCAGGACATCTTTATAGCTGAAGAATTCAGTGAAGAACAAAAAATGATGGCTGTGGCAACACAAGACTTCATAAATAAAGAAATTGTGCCGAATGTAGATCGAATTGATTCATTGGAAAAGGGTTTGATGTCATCTATAATGGACAAAGCAGGTGAACTTGGTTTATTAGGAGTTTCAATACCTGAAGAATATGGTGGACTAGGTATGAATTTCAATACTGGTATGTTGATAGCAGATATAGTTGCCTCATCAGGTTCATTTTCTACTGCTTACGGAGCACATACAGGAATAGGTACCCTCCCTATTTTGTATTATGGTACTGAAGAACAAAAACAAAAGTATCTGCCCAGATTAGCTTCAGGAGAATGGAAAGCAAGTTACTGCCTTACTGAGCCTGACGCTGGTTCAGATGCTAATTCAGGAAAAACCAAAGCAAAGCTTACAGAAGACGGTAAACATTACCTGATTAATGGCCAGAAGATGTGGATATCGAATGCGGGTTTTGCTGATTTATTTATAGTATTTGCGAAGATTGATGAAGATAAAAATCTGACTGCATTTATCGTTGAGAAAGATTTTGGAGGAATCACATTAGGCGATGAAGAGAAAAAACTAGGTATAAAAGGAAGCTCAACCAGACAGGTTTTCTTCAATGATTGTAAGGTGCCTGTTGAGAATATGCTTTCTGACAGAGAAAACGGATTCAAAATTGCAGTAAACATTCTTAACGTAGGAAGAATTAAGCTTGGTTGTGGAGTAATCGGTGGAAATAAAGATATAATCACCAAATCTATTCAATACGCGAATGACAGAAAGCAATTTGGTGTAGCTATCTCCAGTTTTGGTGCTATTCAGCATAAACTAGCTGAAATGACTGCGAAAACTTATGCTATCGAATCTGCTTCTTACAGAGCAGGTCAAAATATAGAGGACAAAACTAACGCTCTGATTGAAGAAGGAATGGAGCCTAGTAAAGCAAAACTTAAAGGTCTAGAGCAATTTGCAATTGAAGCTGCTATCATCAAAATCCATGGTTCTGAAGCTTTAGACTATGTAGTTGATGAAGGAGTTCAAATATTTGGAGGTATGGGTTTTTCTGAAGAGGCTCCAATGGCAAGAGCTTACAGAGATTCCAGGATCACAAGAATCTATGAGGGTACAAACGAAATCAACAGAATGTTGATCGTAGGTATGATTTTAAAAAGAGCTATGAAAGGCGAATTAGATTTACTGGAGCCTGCCATGGCTGTAGGAAAAGAGCTTACATCAGTGCCTTCTTTTGAACAACCGGATTTAAGCCAGCCATTAGCAGCTGAAATGGAAGTTGTCAAAAAACTCAAAAAAGCTGTCCTTATGGTTGCAGGAAAAGCAGCTCAAACATTTGGTCCTAAACTCGAAGAAGAGCAGGAAATTCTAATGAATATCGCGGATATGGTAATTGAAATCTATGTTGCTGAATCTGCTATTCTTAGAACGCAGAAGTTAATCTCTACTACTGGAGAAGCTGCTAACGAGCTATTTATCAACCTCACTAAAACCTATCTGACACATGCTGTGAAGGTTGTGAAAAATGCAGGTGATGAAGCTGTTGCATGTTTTACAGATGGTGATGAATTGAAAGTGATGATGATGGGTATGAAGAGATTTACTAAAATGGATCCTTATAATATGAAAAACATGAGAAGAGCAATAGCAGCAGAAATTGTTGAAAAGAATGCTTTTCCATACGATCTGTATAAATAAGAATTACTTATACAATTTAGTTTTTAGAATAGTTGAGTCGAGAGGCTCAACTATTTTTTTTGATAAAAATCATTGCCATTCTTTGAACACCCGGTTTTCTTTTGCAATACAAACCACCTAAATTTAAACCTGAAATCGTTCTGTATGGAAGAATTTAAGACGCTAACAACAAAGGAGAAAGCTTTACAGCTTAACCTCAATGAAAAAATTTACGGTACTATTGCGGAAATTGGAGGTGGACAGGAAGTTGCCAGTTATTTTTTTCAGGCAGGTGGAGCTTCAGGTACGATTGCAAAGACTATGTCCGCTTACGACATGACATTTAGTGATGCTATTTATGGAAAAACACCCAGATATGTATGTGAAGAAAAGCTTCATAAAATGCTCAACCGTGAATATTCATTACTTTCACAGAGACTTACTAACAGAGCTAAAAAATCTCATTTCTTTGCTTTTGCAAATACTGTCGAGACATTAAATTTTAGGAAAACTAATGAAGGTCACGGGTGGTTGGGAATATGTTTTCAAAAGCACCCAAACTCGAAACCCAATAATTGTATCATCCATGTTTGGCTGAAAGACAACGACAACATCTGGCAACAACAACTGCTTGGAATATTGGGTGTAAATCTTATTCATTCCTGCTATTACAAACAGGAACCCGAGGATATTATCAACTCTCTTTGTGACAATATTCATTCTGACCGATTGGAAGTTGATATGTTTTCAATTTCTGGTCCGGATTTTCACCATGTCGATAATCGTTTGATGAGTTTATTGCTTGTTAAAAATGGGTTGACACATGCAGCGATGTTTGGTCCAAAAGGTAACGTACTTCAACCATCTGAAGTGCTCTATAAAAAACATGCGTTGGTACTTCGTGGAAGGTTTAGACCCGTAACCATGGTTAACGTTGATATGATGATCACAGCCATGCGTGCTTTCAAAAAAGACAAGGAACTTGATACTAAAAAGATACTTCCCATTACTGAGCTTACATTAAATGACCTGACTTTGGAAGGAGAAGTAGATGAAACAGATTTTTTGGATCGCGTAGATTTATTGTGCTCTCTGGGACAGACGGTTTTGATTTCCAATTACCAGGAGCATTACAAGCTTGCCTCCTATCTATCTAAGTTTACTAAACGCAGAAAAACAGCAATTATATGTGGTTTCACTAACCTTACTAGAATATTTGATGAAAAATACTACGATAATCTGAATGGAGGAATACTCGAATCATTCAGTAGGCTATTTGGAAGCAATGTTAAATTACTTGTTTATCCTGCACTTGACAATGATAAAAAAGGAATAAAAACAAGTAAAGATTTCAAGCCCGCTCCACATTTAAAAAACCTTTACCAGTATTTCAAGGACAACAATCAAATTGAAGATATTGAAGGTGCGAAAACTGATTTATTACATATTATATCCGATGATGTTCTGGCAATGATCGAAAGAAATGAAGATGGATGGGAGGACTATGTTCCCAGAAAAGTTATGGAAATTATCAAAAAGGAGCATATGTTTAATTTCCCTTTTGAAGTTGAACTTGACACAGAGGATGATTATATAGAACAAGAAGAGGTTATTGAGAAAGAATAGCCCATTTTAATTACATACTTTTCTCTTTCAACATTTCAATTAACTTTGGCGCTTCAAAATAATATCAAATAGATGGCATCAAATAGAGGCGCGTTTTCCAGTAGGCTTGGATTTATATTGGCTGCAGCAGGTTCAGCTGTTGGTTTAGGTAACATTTGGAAGTTCCCTTTTGAAGTTGGATTAGGCGGTGGTGCTGCTTTTGTTCTTATCTATCTGTTTTTTGCTTTTCTTCTTTGTTTTCCTGTTATGGTTACAGAAGTTGCAATCGGTAGAAAAACGAGAAAAAATCCTGTAGGAGCATTTCCTGCTTTAGGTTTTAAGAACTGGAAGCTACTGGGAGTACTTGGAGTTGTAGCAGGTATCATCATTTTATCTTTTTACAATGTGGTTGCTGGATGGGCATTTGGATATTTCATAGAAATGATTCAGGGAAATTTCGAAATAGGTCAAAACTTCTCTGATTTTACTTCAGATATTTTTAAAGTGGGAATATATGCTATAATATTCATGTTTTTTACAGCATTTTTTGTTTCCAAGGGCGTATCTGGTGGAATTGAGAAGCTTGCCAAAGTGCTTATGCCATCATTAATTGTGATGATTTTGATTTTAATGATCTACTCTTTCACATTACCCAATGCAATGGAAGGAGTGAAATTCTATTTAATTCCGGATACATCTAAGATCAATATTGGAGTTATTGGAGGAGCCCTCAGACAGGCCTTCTTTTCCTTATCACTGGGTATGGGCGCATTGATTACCTACGGAAGTTATTTATCTAAAAATGATAATATAGTTACGTCATCGGCTTTTATAACACTTGCAGATGTCGGAATTGCTTTTATTGCAGGTTTAATGATATTTCCATTGGTTGCCTTTAATAATGGAGGTGATATGTCCGTAGTGCAAACAGACCCATTACAGTCAGGTCCCGCTTTAATATTTGTGACACTACCAGGCGTTTTTGAAACTTTAGGACCCGGTCTTGGTGTATTTATAGGAGCTTTTTTCTTTCTGCTATTATCATTTGCTGCATTAACTTCAACCGTATCACTTCTTGAAGTGCCGGTTTCATTCGCTGTGGATGAGTATCATATTCCCAGAAAAAGAGCTGTTATTTTAGTCGCTTTAATAATCTTTTTATTTGGAATTCCCTCATTAATTGGAAATGGCTACTCGGATTTCTTTAGTAATGCTTTTACTATACCTGGAAGCTCTGATTTTATGTCCTTCCTTGGTAAACTGGCAGATATATTGCTTCTCTTTGGAGGTTTATTGATCGTTTTGTTCGCTGCCTACGTTTGGAAAAAACATAACCTACATGAAGAAATAAGCAAAGGCTTTGAAGGCTATAAGGAAAGTTTTATAAGAAAGCTATTGGATTTTACTATCTCCATCTTTTGTCCAATCTTACTGGCAATACTTTTTACCTTAGTTTTATTGGATAACTTCTTTGGAATAAGTCTGTTTTGATAAAAGAAGGATAAGATTTATAAGAAAAACGGGATGTAGTTTAATTCTCCAGTCTGGTAAATACCCCAGGATCTTTACCATCGAAGTAAATTACATATTCAGCAGGAAGTAAAAAGCTAATGTCAACGTGATCATCTGTTCCCTGAAGAATCAATTCACCTGCAGGGTCATAGATTTCATATTCAGCAACTCTCGAAAATTTGATGGTACTTCTGGAACTTTTAGGAGAGAAAGTGACAGGTTCAGGGTAAAAATCATAATCTACATCATTACTGTATAGATATCGACCATTTCCAAAATCATACTTAATTCTAAATTTATTGGTTCCCTCATCCAATAACGGAACATAGGAATACTCTGATCTTTCAAACTGCCCCTTTGCTTCTGTTTCAAAGATTGTTGACCATAAACCGCCATCAAGTTTTTCTACTGAATAGACTCCGTGTTCCCTCTCTCCTTCTGTAATCCAGCTCAATAATGAATCTGTCATATCAACTTCAATAAACTTGTAAGATGTATGAAAAAGTATGGCATTGGGATTAATGATGATGGGTGTACAGCTTGAATCTCTACTTTGAATCTTGATAGTTACCGGAGTATATAAATCCTGGTTTTCAAAATCCAATTTTATAGCGCTGAAATTATAATTTATCTTTTGAATTCTGTCATTGATATAAATTGAAGTTATACAAAACTCTTTCGAAGAAGGATTATAAGGATTTTGGATAAATAATGACTCCCCCTGATAAACACCAATGATTTCTTTATGTTCACCGGACTGAAGAAAAGAAAAAATATAAATGATTATACTCGCAGTGAAAATCATGAATTAATTATCTAAAGTGAAGTTAATACATTTTTTCCATAGCGCTTAACTTAAAAATAGTACTTTATTTTGGTTATATACGTTATAATCTAATTATTAATTGTATTATTTTGATATAAACGAAATATATTCTAAATTATAGATAAGGATGAAAAATTCTATGTTATGAAGACTTATTTCTATTTTATATTGTTCATAGCGCTTTTTGTCGTTGGATTTAAAATATTCCCTGAAAATAATATTGAGGAGATTAAAGATGATATTCAGGGGAGCTGGGAATTGGTTTCTTATATAGACCATCCAAACAATGGAAAAGAATGGGAATCCCATGATAATAATATTATTTATCAGAAACACATTACTAAAAACTATTTTACCTGGATTCAATTTGACAAGAAAGCAGATCAGTTACTAAGAATGGGTGGCGGATCTTACAAAATTGATTCCAAAGGAAGATATATTGAACACTTAGATTTCTTCTATCCGCCGGGTTCTAGTGAACTAGGTCAGTCTATACCTTTTAATCTTGAATTCAAAGAATCCAAATGGTATCATTCAGGTAAGGCTAAAAAAATGGAATTGGGTGACGATGGTTCTATGGTGATGGTAGGTTATATCAAGATAGAAGAAATATGGTCACCGATTGTGCCTACTTTTAAGAATAACTATGAACTTATCGGTAGCTGGAATCTTAAATCTTATAGAGACAAACTAAGCGACCAATACATGGAATATCCTGTTTTTACAGGTTATATGAAAATCCTCACTCCTACCCATTTTGTCTGGATAAAATATGACAAGGAGGGAGATCAGATTTTTGCTGCTGGTAGTGGACCATATGTCTATGATGGCATTAAGTATGTTGAAGTACTTGAAATGGTTTATCCCTCAAACAGTGGACAGCTTAACACTCAGGTAAAATTCAAACCCTCTTTGGACGGACAGCAATGGAATCATTTTGGCTATGCTCCGGTAGTTCTTCCTGATAAAAAAGACAGTCTGCTCATCGATGAGGTTTGGATTCCAAAGACTCCGGATGAGGATGATTTCTCATCAACTTTCTAATCTTTGATTTTATCTGAAAATTCCTTTTTAAACTTAGCAATCTTAGGAGCGATTACAAATGAACAATAAGGTTGATCACCATGCTCATCGAAATAATTCTGGTGATAATTTTCTGCTTCATAAAACTCACCAATTTCAGTGATCTCTGTAACAATTGGGTCACTGTAAGCACCACTTTCATCCAATTGTTTTTTATAACTTTCAGCTATTTCTTTTTGCTTTTCACTATGATAAAAAATAGCTGACCTGTATTGAGTTCCTACATCATTGCCTTGTCTGTTTAAGGTAGTGGGATCATGAGTCTTCCAAAATACTTCCAGAATTTTCTCGAAGGAAATCACATTCGGATCAAATTCAATTTGAATTACTTCAGCATGTCCGGTCAGACCACTACAAACCTCTCTGTAAGTAGGGTTTTTTATCTTTCCACCTGTATATCCTGATTTTACTCCAACAACACCAGCAAGACGTTGAAACACAGCTTCTGTGCACCAAAAACAACCAGATCCAAGAGTTGCTATTTCCATTTTTATCAAATTACTACAAGCTAGATAACTTTGTGACAGCTAAAATAGTTCTAAGTAAGATATTCAATATTAAGAGCTGGATAATTTATTTTATCTTCGGCAACCAAATGAAATAAAATCGATTGAAATTTTTACTTTTTTTTTCTTTTTCCACTCTACTCTTTTTCAAAGTAACAGCTCAAATGTTTCCCTGGCAGGAAGTTGATACGACAGAACAAAAGAAAGATGGTGTAATTATTCTTCCTGTGATTTTTATTTCTCCTGAAACAAGTCTTGGGTTTGGTGCAGCTACGTTTTATTATTTCAGAATGGACACTTTACCTGAAACCAAACCTTCTAACATTCAGGCTGTTGGAATTTTAACTCTCGAGAAACAGCTTATAGCGGAATTACCAATTACATTA
>CAYTFO010000181.1:0-7998 GCA_964437135.1 uncultured Roseivirgaceae bacterium
TATAAGTTAAGAATTTTAGCTTATGCTTCTTTTCAAACATAATACCTCTGTGTTAAAGCCTTATACAATCTTCCTCATTAAAAGCTGAGCCTCCAAAAGGAACCTTAATCTAAATATAATTGATTCCTAGTTTTCAGAACCCTTGAAATCTTTTGTCGTTCTAAGAGAACCGGAATTGAAGCAATAACTGCCAGTAAAGACATTATAAAAGTTAAAATTTCAGGATCGCCAGTTTGTATAGTTTTTGAGATTGCCGCCGATACACCTATAATCCCACCAATCCAAACCGTCAATAACGCGATATACGATAATTTTTTCCTTTTTCTAAGACTGCTAATATTGTGATGTTCAAAACTTTCTGCTACCATGATTATTTTTATGTTTTTATACGACCATATAATAGATAGGTTTTTTCTGGGTCAATTGTTGACATTTTATAAAGCATCTAATGAATTAGCATGTCTTCAAAGAAATTCTTTTAATAAACTAATTTTCAGTTCTACTTATCCACCATCTTCAATTTCCCTATAATAGGTAAACTTATCTGAGAAGGATACTCCGCCGAATGATGAATTGAATTATGAGCTACAATCCCTTCCTTTTCATCATAATTATTACCACCCGTATTTAGATTTCGCGCAAACCGGGGAAAATTACTACTCGATACTTCAATCCGGATTTGATGCCCCTCAGCAAAATAGTTACTTGTAGATAGGGGAGTCAGATCAATTTTGTATACTTCACCCTCTTCCATAAACACTTCTTTTTCATAGCCTTCTCTGTAACGTGCACGCTGGATAGTTTCATCCAGATTATAGGCTGTACCATCAGGATAAACATCGATCAGCTTTACGGTAAAGTCAGTATCCTTAACATCTGAAGATACATACAATGAGATATCAATAAAACCGGATACTTCAATACCTTCAGTCAGTGGTTCAGATGTATATACCAGTATATCATTTCTTGT
The DNA here is from genome assembly GCA_964437135.1 of uncultured Roseivirgaceae bacterium. Taxonomy (GTDB): domain Bacteria; phylum Bacteroidota; class Bacteroidia; order Cytophagales; family Cyclobacteriaceae; genus CAYTFO01. The sequence continues at coordinate 971 of CAYTFO010000181.1, forward strand.
TTCCATTTGTTTCTGATCAAAAGAACCTCCCTGAATTGCATTACCGGTACAGCAAACATTTCCACCATAAGAATAAACAGGGTTGTTGGGGTCATAGGTATAATCATCCTGATTGGCTTCTTTAGGTTTGTCTAAAGCTAGTTTTCCATCTCCGAAAAGACTGTTTGCATTTCCTTTACTGTCAAGATAAAAGGTAGTCTTTTCTGCTTCACGTGGAGGCCAGGTATCTGAAGTTTTCCATTCATTTAAACCCATCACGTAGTATTGTACTCTTGGGAGGTCTTTTACTGAGGAACCTTTTTCATTTTTTAACCAATGATCAAACCAGATGTCATAAATGAGAGAGTCATAGTTGAGTCTTGCATCACCAATATTTCTTTCACCAACAATTGTGTTTTCTGTAGCTCTCCAATATGAACAGTGTAAAGTGGGAGCAATCACGAGATATTGATTGTCTGAAATTTCAGGAGCAGCATTTTGTCTGATAAGATTGAAAAGCTCAAGGTTTGGACTTACAGACACATCATACCATGAAACAAACCAGAAGCTCGGAGTTTTTATTTCCATGTTATCATGATAGAGTCCTCCTTCAAACCAGGCAGGATCGTTGGGTTTTCTACGAATCATCTTGTCGAAGATTTCCTTTTTGCCACCCATGTTAACAAGCATATCCTGAATAGGCAGATGTGACATAGCTTCTCTCATGTCATCTATTTTTGGATTTTCAGGAGCCAGATCATAAAATCTGGCAATTCTGTTCAAATCTTCCTGAGTTGCACCTTCAGGAATCCTGGGTTTGAATTTATCATGTTCCACTCCATACAACCATGAAGCAAAAAGCATCTGGAATGCACCCCCTCTGTACCAGTTTCCCTGTTCCCAGTAGTCCCCAACTTTTCCAACTCCGGCACCAAATCCCATCGGAACCATAGCTGCAAGTGCCGGATGCCCCTGAGATGCAGCTGCCATTTGCCATTCAGCAGTCGAAGAACAACCAAACAATCCAATTTTTCCATTGCTCCAGGATTGATCGGACATCCAGGTAAAGGCATCATAGCTATCCGTAAGTGGAACTCCCAGGATATCCCATTCTCCTTCTGAAAAATATCGACCTCGTTCATTTTGAATTACGTAAGCGTAGCCTTTTTTAACAGCTGCTAAAGCTGTTTGATAAGTTCTTTCTCGCTCCTCACCATCACCCCACGAGTTGAAATTGTATGGTGTTCTGGAAAAGATTATTGGTACCTTTTGATCTGTTTTTGGACGATAGATGTCAGTGGCAAGTCGGATCCCATCACGCATGGGCATCATTACTTTCTGGTCTATAATTGCGATTTCTTCAAGTTGCTCACGAACAGATTGTGCAGTAACAATTGCACAGAAAGAAAAGAGGAGAGTCGATGATAGCAATATTCGGTTAAGGAAAGGTTTCATAATATGAAAGAATTGATAATAATGGTTAAAAATCTAAGATGCCTAATTTACTGAATTTAATTGAATATTAGATTCACAATATTTTTCTGGTGTATAAGACAAAGTGGATATTTTCACGCAAAATCAAGTACCTCAATTTTTTGCGACACTAAAAGAAAGAGTCACAGGAAAACGATCTCTCTGTGACTCTTTTTTGAACATCCAAGTTCATCTGTTATCTAGAAGATTTTAATTCAGCTTTAATGTTGGCAAAGTATAAGGAGTATATGGCGCGCCTGCATCTTCAAGCTTTTGCTGCAAAGCTGCAAGGTCATTGTTAACTAATGACACCAACTCATTTAATACCTCTTTGTATTCTTCCACTGCCAAATCATAAACCCGCATATGTGTTTTAGTTGGCGGAGCGGTTGAACTTGATTGTTCCCACATGAGATAACCAATCCAGTAGCCTACAGTTGGTGGTTTATCGATATCCAGTTTGCTGGCAATTGGATCATTATTCAGTTTAAGATTGAGTTCTCCCAATTTCATCTCTAAGGATTGAACATCCGCATAAATCTCGCTGTAAGGCAGCTCTACTTTCTTCGCAGCTTCACTAATATGTCTCAGTTGATTTCGTATTTCTCCAATGGTTCTTTGAGCTCCTGTTACACTTCTGTTCAGTTCATTTACTTTTCGTTGAAAGGCAACCTTTTCTTCTCTGTTTGGAGTCGGAATCGTTGCCTGATCCAGATGACGAACTTCAAAAGAAACAGGTTCTGCTAATTTGGTTATTTCACCACCGACGATTTTTGACATAGTAACGGAATAGGTTCCAGGCATAACCAATGTTCCCTGATCTACACCGGCAAAAGGATTGTAAAATGATGGTGAAGAAAGATTGATCGGGTTTGTAGAAGCATATCGCAAATCCCATTGAACTCTGTTCAGTCCTTTCTTTGGACTTTCAAGCAGGTTCCGAATTACTTTACCTTCACTATTTTTAATTTCAAATAATAGTTGAGGTTTGTCTTCCATTTGTTCTCTTTTCAACTCATCATAATTTGGATAGCGATTGTCTTTTCCTTCCTTTTTAGCTTCTTTTTCACGATCTTTTCTTTGATCCTCCAGGGATTTTATTTCGTCCTTGAGGTAGTAAGTGAACATTGCTACTGAACCTAAATTTTCTCCCATATAATAACTGTCTCCCTGAAATGATTTACCAGGTAATCCCAGTGGGTATTTGTATTCAAAAGCTAACGCATCACGAACTGGGAAAAGCCCAGCTTCTGAATTTATTACTGAATTAAGAGTTCTAAGAGAACTGTAATCATCCAATACATAAAATCCTCTTCCAAAAGATGCTAATACCAGGTCATCTTCACGTTTCTGAATATCAATATCACGAATGGCTATGGTTGGAAGTCCGCCAAATTGTTTCCATTCTTTTCCCTGATCGATAGAAAAGAAAACTCCAAATTCTGTTCCAGCGAATAGGAGTGAGGATGACTTATGATCTTCAGCTACACTGTAAACCGATCCTTTTTCCGGGAGGTTATTTGTGATAGATTTCCAGCTTCTGCCTTTATCCGAACTCATAAATAAATAAGGCTTAAAATCCCCATTCTTATGGTTATTAAATGCTGCATAAACGATATTTTCATCGTGATTGGAAGCGAATACCGCATTTACATAGGTTCTGGATGGAACACTAGGGAATGATTCAACTTTACGCCATGTTGTACCTCCGTCTTCGGTTATTTGTATCAAACCATCATCAGTACCCACATACAGTAGGTTTTCATTTAATGGAGACTCAGAAAAAGTAACGATCGTTCCGTACTGTGAGGTAGATTGATTTTTCATCAATGCATCAATACCCCATATGCGTCCCATTACCGGAATTTCATTACGATTGATTTGACGAGTTAGGTCTTCACTTATCACTTCCCAGGAATCTCCACGATCATCACTTCTGAATAGTTTGTTGGCAGCAAAATATACTCTGCCGGGTTTGTGCATACTCACTGCAAGTGGAGCATCCCAGTTCCAGCGATACATGTTTTCATCTTTCCTGGGTTTAGGTTGAATCCCTACTTCTTCACCATTTTTTCTGTCATACCTGACTAAAACACCATACTGAGATTGGGCATAGACAATATTAGGGTCATTTGGATCAATTTGAGACTCAAAACCATCGCCACCATGCGTCATAAACCACGCAGCATTCTCAATTCCATTCCCATTATTTGTTCTGGCTGGTCCGCCCATACTGAAATTATCCTGTGTTCCTCCGTAAACATTATAAAATGGTTTATCATTATCTACCGCAACTTTATAAAACTGGGTAACCGGAAGGTTAGGCTTATAATTCCAGGTTTTCGCACCGTCAAAACTTTCATAAATACCTCCATCACAGCCTACTATGAAATGTTCATTGTCTGTTGGATCAATCCACATGCAGTGATTATCTACGTGTTTGGTGTCTTCACCTAATACTTTAAATGATTTGCCTCCGTCCCTGGAAACGTGCATCCAGGTATCCATCGCATAGATTATATCCGCATTTACTGGATCAGCAACGATTTCCTGGTAGTAGTTACCACTGGTAGAATAGCTGCTTTGTTTTTCCCAGCTCGCAGCCTGGTTGGTTGACTTATAAAAACCACCTTTTCCTTCTGCAGCTTCAACAATTGCATAAATAATATCAGGATTTGCGGGAGAAATGGTAAAACCAATTTTCCCCTTGTCTTCTGAGGGTAATCCTTTATTTGCTTTTTCCCATGTTGCTCCTGCATCAGTACTTTTATAAACATCAGATCCGGGACCACCTCCAATGTAGGTAAATACATGTCTCCTTCTTTGATGCGTGGAGGCATATAGTATATCAGGATTTCGAATATCCATAATCACCTCATTCACACCTGTATGTTCGTCTACAGTTAATACTGCATTCCAGGTCTTTCCTCCATCGGTAGTTTTATAAAGTCCTCTTTCACCACCGGCACTCCATAAGGGACCAATAGCAGCCACGTAAACTACATCACTATTTCTGGGGTCAATGACGATGCTACCAATATGTTCGGAGGATTTTAATCCTACATTTTTCCAGCTTTTTCCGCCGTCCTCTGATTTATAAACTCCATCACCATAGGCAACACTTCGCTGATTATTATTTTCTCCGGTACCTACCCAGATAACGTCGGAGTTGTTGGGGTCCATCGTTACTACACCAATCGAATAACTACCCTGGCTATCAAATATTGGGGTGTAGGTAGTTCCTCCATTAATGGTTTTCCAGACTCCACCTGAGGAAACTGCTACATAATATTCCTTAGGATTATCTGGGTTGACTGCAAAATCAGAGATTCGTCCGGAGGTAATAGCAGGACCAATATTTCTGAATTTTAATGCGTTTACAGATGTTTTTGACAGAATAGTTTCTGACTCATCCTGTTTTTTCTGCCCCTGCAGAACAAAAAAGAATGAACATAAAAAAAATAATAGAATGGGTTTAATGATATGTTTCATGATTTTTTGGTTAGAAAGCAGAATTTCTTAAATATTTGATTATTCTGCAAAATATCTGAACTGACAGATGTTAGGTTCTGGATACAAAACTTCTTTAAGTCAGTATTTATGAATGTGTGGAAGAAAGATATTACTCTTGAGAAGTATTTGTATAAATCATAAGTAAGGTGGATTGTGGGGCTGAGGATCGATTTGATGGCAATTAACTGTTATAATTAGCGCGGAATTTACTTCCGCGCTAATATTATTGTATTTAAAACTAAAATATTATCTGCTACTCGAGAATTACTCTTTCATTTTTAGGGTATTTCACTTCATAACTTAGCTTTAGTTCTTTTTGAGTTTGAGGATCCAATTCTAGTTCCCAGGATATTTCACCGGTTTTAGCATTAAGTAACCCTTTTGAAAGTTCGATAGGGGTCACATCAATAGTGTTTAAAGTAGCAATGGGAATTTGATCAAAAACTTTGATTCTAACGAATTGTGATTTTTTATTTCTAACTGAAATCAAGAATTCCCGGCTCTCTACCTTATTACTTCCAATTGTATTCTTTTTAGAAAAAGTATCTGTTTTTTCCCTATCAATTACAATACTCTTATCTCTGCCTAATGAAATATCGAGGGTATCTTTTGAAGAGTTGGAATTAAGAAATGACTTTCCAACATACGTGTCTTCGAAATATAAATTGGTTTCTCCTTCCAACAAATTATACTGCTCCCAATTGTATATTCTGGCAATCAAAAATGCATCTTTATCCAATTTTGGAACTGCATAATATTGATAGGTTGTTTCTATTTGGTAACGATTCAATTCAACTTTTGATCTATCACCGTTTGATTTAATCGTGTAAGGCTGCTCTATCTCAAACTCAATTGTGGTTTGATTTTCAGAAGTGAAAGTGGTAATTGGACTGGCTTCTTCCAGAATACTCTGGTCTGCACTTATTTCCTCTGGTGCTTCATTAAATTCAGATTCCGCTACTGCTCCTCTTGTTGCTCTTAATGCTTTTGTGCTGTAATAAGATTTCTTCATTGAGTTTGTATTTACAAAACCAAGAAACCATGTATCTAACTCTGGTGCAATGCCACTTTGGTTCGGGTTGCCATTCGATAAGGTTAACTTTACATTTTTCCATTCTACTCCGGTGTTTTGGAAAATGTCTGCTTTGTAAGTCAGCTCTAAAGGTTGTTGGATATCAGCCACTCTGATATCATATTTTGGGATCCAGCCTGTATTTCTTACTAAATAGCTGATCTCAAACAAAGCATTAGTGGGTGTTTTAGCGTCAATTGAGATTTCTATTTTTCCCGATGGAAGATTTCCTTTCCTTCTTTCCGAGTCCACCTCCTGTTCAAGTTTTCTTTTTGCTTCTTTCAGATCATTTATTTTTAACTCAATATCAATTTCTTCTGATTTGATGGAAGTCAGTTCCAGTTCATAAAATTCTATTGCCTGCTTTAATTCCGTTACAGTCGCACCCTGATTTTGTCCTCCAAGATTTTTATTTACGCTCAAAAGGCTTTTTTTCTCAGCTAAGACTTCAATCCTAGATTGTAATTTCCTTATTTGAATTTCAAGGGACTTTATCGAATTCATCAAATCCTTTACTTTTTGATCCTGTTCAATATTATTTAGATAATCAAGTTTATGATTGACTGAAAGAACGGTAAATTTTCCTTTTGCCTTGACCTGGATACTATTGGGATCGATATAAGGAGATAGCGATTTTAAAATCAGAGTTGATTTTCCTGCCGGAAGTTCAGTTTTTCCAGAGCGATTTATCAATCCGTTTTGTTGGTAAACAGTGACCGAATTAATCTCAGCAATTAGATTCTTTTCGATTACATTTTGTCCATAGATTAAAAATGGCATTCCAAAAAGTAGTGCAGATAGATATTTCATAATTGTAGTAATTGTTATTGTAAAGAGAGTTTACAAAAAGCGTGCTAAAAGGGGATAAAGAACAAGCGCACAAATAATTACTGTAATGGTGATTGCTTGTAAGAACTAATTAAAAGATTTGAACAGTTTACCTATATACGCCATTAAATCGATAAATAAATGGCCAATTATATTAATAGTA
>CAYTFO010000182.1:0-7987 GCA_964437135.1 uncultured Roseivirgaceae bacterium
AGATATAAGAATTATTTTCACCCGCTACAGTTGTAGATAGCGTGAATGAACTACCCTGTGGAATAACTACTCCCTCCGTTCCCAAATCTATATCCTGTTGAGGATTAAATTCAAACCCCACTACTCCAACATTAGGGTCCAAATCATCAAAGTCCAGTCTGTTCCCTCTCACATCCACATTCTGGAGGTTTTGCAAGGAAGTAAGATTGGCGAGTTTTTCAAGGTTATTATCCGACAGATTAAGGCTTTCCAGACTCAAAAGAAATCGAATGTCAGCAGGTACACTTCCAGATAAGTTGGCACTTGCTAACTCTACACTGGTTACTCTGTTATTGGTAATCCCAATTCCGTCCCATTGAGTAACCGGACTTGTTAGCCAATTGACCTGTGGAGACCAATTGGCTCCCCCAGCTGAATCATACAGGGCTAACAATGAAACTGAATCCTGTTTGAGTGAAGATACCCTTAAAAGTAAATCTCCTGAACTGATGATTAGCCCCGGTACGAGATCATTAGTTACATTCAAACTGTAAGTTCCGGCATCCTCAAATTGAATATTGGTAAAGGTAATTTCATGGCTGGTTTCGCCATTGATTGTGTCTCCATTTTTCAGCCATTGGTAGTTATTTGCACTCCCTGAAACCAGATACTGAATTCCGTAATCAATATCTTTATCGACTATTGTGTCTGTATCAGCTCGCAAATTGGCCTGTGACTCATAATTTATTCCTGATATTCCGGCATTAACTTCTAAGGGTCCGAATTGTAAACGATTATCAGAAATATCGAGTGAGGTAAGCAGCTCCAAACTACTAAAATCCGGAATGCTGTCGATTTGATTGGAGGATAGATCAATTTCCTCAAGCCCGGCAACTCCCAGAAGTTCATCTTCCAGCGGGCCGGATATACCGGAGCTGCTCAGAGTTACCGAAGAAACCCTATTGCCCGTAAACCCTATTGAATCCCAATTTGCCAAAGGTTGTGTCTTCCAGTTAAGCTGAGGTATCCAGCTTTCTCCGCCTGTAGAATCATAAAAAGCAATCAGAGCAATAGAATCCTGACGCAGACTGGTTACATCAAGGACTGCAGACCGGGAATATATAGTCAGATCAGGTAATGCTGAATTAGTTATTTCTAATCGATATGTACCGATATTACTGTAGTCAACTGCCGGGTAATTAAAATTATCATTAGTAAGTCCGGATACGATTTCATCATCTTTGAACCATTGATAGATGTTGTTTTGTCCTGAGACTGAAACTACCAGACTGTAAGATTCACATCTTTCAATCAATGTGTCCGAAGTTATTCCTACACTGTCCTGGTTATTGTAGGTAAAAACCTGAATTCCGGAATTAGCTTCCAGATCACCAAACCGTAATGCATTTCCGGAAACATCCAGCGTGTCGAGAGTACCTATCACATCCAGGTCTGGAATTGAGGTAATTCGATTATTGGATAATACAAACTTTCTCAATTGAGAAAGCTGAGTAATTTCTGAAGGGATTGTATCCTGAATGTTATTATTGGAAAGATCGATTACCTGTAGTTCAGATATGTTTGCAATATCTGGGGGTAGCTTACCCGACAGTGAGTTTGAGCTTAGGTTGAGTTCACGTACTCTCCCATTAGCAACCTCAACTCCGAACCAGTTTTGGAGGCTATCCGAAAGCCAGCCTGAATTATTTGACCAGTTGGCTCCGTCTAACGAATCATAAATTGCTATCAATGCAATCGAATCCTGATCGAGGCTCAAAAGCAAAAGATCGTAAAAACCTGAATTGAAGGTTAGATCAGGCAGCAATGTGTTTCCTATTCTCAATCGGTAACTTCCAGCATCCTGAATTTCAAAACCAGAAACCAGTAAAGTATTGGTTTCAAATCCCTCCAACGTATCTCCATCCTTGAACCATTGATAAGTATTTGCCGAACCCGGAACATCAAACTGCTCCTGGAAATCATCGCCAAGTCTTATGGTGGTATCAGTATTGATTAAGCCTGACTGTGTTTGAGGGGAATATGTATAATTTGAAATCCCGGCCATAGGCTCAAGATCCAGGAAATCAAGATTGTTATTTTCTACCTGCAAAGTACTAAGAGCTGTAATCTGTGAGAAATCGGGCAGTCCTGATATCTGATTATTGTCGATTCTTAAAGTTTGTAGGTTAGTGAGTTCTGTTATCTTATCCGGAATAGTGTCCTGTAGATTATTTCCAGATAAATTAAATGAAGTTGCGGCTGTTAAAAAACTAAATTCTCTTGGTACTTCCCCTGTGAGGTTGTTGTTGGGTAAACTTACAGATTGTACACGATCTCCGGAAACACTGATCCCAAACCAGCTATCGATAGCCGAAACCAGCCAATTATTTGTATTTGTCCAATTAATACCTTCCAGTTTATCATATATTATACTCAAAGCGACAGAATCCAGTTCACGTCCGGGCTGAAGAGCTCTGAATGTTGTATCTTCTGCAAGCCCGTAAGACCCATCTTCATTGATAGCTCTAACATACAAAGTATGAAATCCTTCTGAAAGTGTATCTGCAGTCAATAAAAACTCTGAAATAACAGTTGAATCCGGAGGGTCAACAGCAACGAAATAACCATTTCCATAGCCGGGATCGGTATCATAGAAGTATTCAAACCCGGCAATCGGACTTAAGCTGATTGCTCCTGCCTGATCAACATATACCAGTCTTTGTTCATAATGTGCCCAATTTCCATTCTGAACCGCTGCACGAATAAATAGATTATGAAATCCGAGTTCTAAATTAGAAGCGTTGAGCAATTCCTGAATATTTACTACTTCACTTTCTGATATGTTGATGGGTGTCGCATTTCCATATCCTGGGTCAACATCAAAGAAGTACTCAAGCCGATCCACAATCTGTACCTGATTAGCAGGGGAAGGATCAACATATACTAGTCGAGACTCGGATGCGCCCCAGAGTCCACCTTCTCCTTTTGCTCTTAAAAATAATGTGTGAAACCCCACATCCAGTGATCCGGCATCAAGTGCTTCACCTGCAAGATTTACAACAGAAGAAGGGGTAAATGAATTAATGATGGTACCATTTCCATAACCGGGGTCCATATCAAAAAAATACTCAATGGAATCCAGCAACTGAAGAGTAAAAACATCGAATTCATCGACATAAACCAGCCTTGATTCAGCCAGACCCCATTGGCCTAGTGAACGAAGTGAACTATTTATAGTTGAGTCAGGATAAATGATATTTGTGCCTGTATCAACTGTATTGTAGCTGTAATATTTTTGGACATTTCGGGCTCTAACAAATAATGTATGGAAACCTTTTGATAAAGAAGATGCTTCTGTAATGATAGGTTCTAAGATTACCGTGGAGTCTGGACCCACACTTAATGAGTTAGCATTCCCATACCCAGGGTCAGAATCAAAGAAATACTCTATCTCTACTACTTCAAGAGTGTCCTGTGCTACTGATTGTTGAACAAATATCAACAAAAATAAGCAGAGCAAAAACGGCTTTATATTATTGTAATATTTCACTTCAGGAATGAAATCAATTACCTATTGCCTCTATTTCAGCGTCCAGATTATCCCCAAGTTTCATAACTTCCGAAACTCTTAGTACCCTGATCAATGGAAGAGGTGACCCTGAGGTACTAAAAGGAATAGTACTACCAAAAATACCAATTTCTGTTCCATCGTTTCCGGCTGGGGCTTCTGCGGGAGAGCCGGGCATGAGTGTTGCATCAAAACTAAAACTCCAATCGTCTTCAAGTGGAACATTGACAAACATGGGATCCTGCCTCACCAATGTCGAATCCCCAGTGTTACCATCCAGACCTATAGGCAACGCATCATCATTTGCGCCAAAGGTTATATTATTATTGAATGTAGAATTTGTGGTATTTCCCAGGGCACTATTATTGGCAGTTCTACCATAAAATATATTGTTTGAAATTGTGGATGTATTGACATTCAGTGCGAAATCATTGGTACTTCCATTCCCCAGAAAAAGGTTATTTTTGATAATGGCATCACGGGCATTAATAGAGGGATAACCTCCTCCAGAAGTTGATGTGGTTCCCATAATGATATTATTGGTTATGACAACCGAACTAACGCTTACGTAGGTACCTCTCAGTTGAATCAGATATTCCCCACTTCCTAAATCACGACCAATAACACAATTTCGAATAATGAGATTACTTAAAGTAGTTGTCGAACAACAACGGTTAGCAACAATGGGTCCTCTTATTTCACAATTCTCAATAATAATATTCCCGTTAGAACTCACTGGGCTAGCAGTACCAATAAAAAAAGTGCCGGTTACTACCATTCCGGAAACTCGTGCTCCGAAAACATTAGCACCTACCGATATATTCCCAACAAAAGCAACAGTGGGCTGCTCTTTGTCAGGATTAAAACCAATTCCATAGATTGTGATGCTGTCTTTATCGATCGTGAAATCAGGATAATTTGTTGTGCTGGGGATTACATGGATGATATCTCCGGGAGAAGCCGCAGCAATTGCATCATTTACATTTGCAAAAACATGTGCACCGGATGGGGCTGTCGGTCGATTATCAGCCACCCAGATGTTTTGCCCCTGAGCTACCAAAAAACATCCTGCCAAAATGAATGTGATTAGCGTTTTCATTACCTTATAATTTTTGTAGGATAAGGAATTTACTAATATTATTTTTTAAATCGAAAGAATGAAAGGCTTTAGTTTGGTGGAAATGGTTTACGGAAAATGGATGATAGTTCATAGATAATGGAGCATGGATGATAGAAATTGGGTCTTGTGGATGTTGAATGGGTGAGTATTCGCTATTCCTCTATCTATAATTAACAAGAAATAATATCCTCCAAATAATAATTTGTTGTCTTACTTATCAAATTCAAAATTATCTCAATAGTTTAAAATTGCAGAAATTCACTAAGATTTCTATGTTGAGAAAATTAGTCCCAAACTTGGGAATTTTTTTCCCACTAACATTGCTTAAAGCAATTAAAATCGGAGTATAATTTTTCATTTGCAAAAAAAAAAAACCGATTTTATAATAGCTCAAAAATTAAATATAAGGCTATGAAAAAAATCCTATTTATTATTTCTCTTTCCGGCTTGTTAATTTCTTGTTCGGAGGAGCAAAATCCTGTTATCGCAGAGTCAGATACGGATGATATCAATCTTCCAACTGTGAAATCATATAGTTATACAGACGAAGAAACTTTATCTCAAATAAATGACCTATTGGTCAGTCAGGAAGGAAGGTCGTTATCAAATATGAGTTATGAAGATGCAATTTCAGCGACTTATGAAGGATATGAGTCAATTGAATTGACTTTTATTCCGAGTACAACTAATGACCAAATATTTTACATGTTTATTAAGAGAGATGGTCAGCTAATACAAAGCAACTTTTCTGTTATCAATAAAGAGAGAGAACTTGTATTAAATACAGAAGCGGGATCAGCAAATTTTGAAATCGAAGAAAACAAAATTACAGGAGTCAGTGTGCAGTTTAACGACTATAACGAAGGAAGAATAGATAATGAATTTTTAGATGGTAACTGTGATCCTGGAGGGGATTATTTGGCTTGTCTAGATACTATTCAAGATCAATTAGTTGAGGAAGTCGGACCTTATGGAACTCTTGCATTTGATTTAGCATGCAGTTTATGGGTTATTTGTAGAGGTGCTGTAGTGTTATCATGTACCCTGGGTGTTGGAGTAGATTGTATCTAAAGTACTAACTTTATCATTATGAATCGAATGTTGTTTATTGCTTTCTGTCTAGTCCTAATATTTGCTTCGATATTGCTTATAGAGTATGAGTTCAAGCACTTCTTCGCTGTTGTTTTTGTCTTGGCAAGTGCTCTTGTTATTTCCAGACGAGTATATCTTGGTTTAAAGCCATGGTGGGGAGGAAAGATTAGTGATATAGCAAAATATTTTAAGGCCCCCTAGAAGGGAAGGAATTAGTGTTATACTGTCAAAATGGTAGAAGTGGCGTGTATCGGCACAGAAACAGCCAAATAGTTATTAATTATGTTACGAAATTTGTTTTTATATCACGTTATTTCCTTAGGACCGTTATTAGTACTGCTTGTATTGATAAAGTATGATATAGGTGATTTTATGACGATGCTGATACTTGTGATAATGTATGGTTTTCTTTACAGGCCAATAATTGATTATTATAAACTTAAAAGCAAGGGATTAGTAGAAAAATCTTCCTATATGAAATCGCTAGGATTCCAAAGATTTAAATACTACTCTCAATTAATGTTTGAAGCTTAACAATTTTGCAAAGGAAGCTATTTATGACTCTGATAGTTTCCTTTGTTTTATCTAATTGCTTATTTCTTCAAATTATTTTCATTAGAATAAGAGGTAAGGGTTTAGATTGTGTCTAAATAACTAAGAAATTTTAAAAATATCTGTCGCTCCGAAATATGATTTAGCTGAGATAACTAGAAACTAAACTATCGAGGGCATATACAGAAGATTAGTATTTATCCACACAAGCTTACACCTTTCCCAGCATGGAGAAGGCTCTATAAGATTGTATTTTGTTTTCAGAGTATAATAAGATAAATCTTACCTCCTATTAAAATAGCGTATGTATCAAGACCACTTATTTAACCATAGAATACAATAGCACACAAAAGAAAATCAGTTACTTCAAAACTTCCACTTATATATACTCATAGACTCCGCTTCCTGCTTCGTCACACGGGGTAGTTTAAATTCCTGAGGCACTGTATCCCAACCTTCGTAAACTTTTCCGTTGATGTAATAGCGCTCTTTTCCTATGTAAGGAGTTTGTTGATTACTGAGCATAACATCATATCCGCTTTTAGGAGCCTGTGAACCATTGTTTTTATTGAAAGTTATCATTTCTGGTATTCCGTCACCGTCAACATCCGATTTTATCCAGTCCAGTTCAAGTATTCGGTTATAGGTTCCGTCCACCACCATATTTAGGATTTGTTTATTGAAAGTCTCAATGATTCGTTCTGCATCCGGAAAGTCTTTTCTAATGGCAAAATGAAGTGGTTTTTTAATAATGATGTGATCCCCAACCTCAAGATTTTCCTCTATTTCTTCTTCCTGGTTTTTCAATAAATGTTGGATAAGTAGCGCATCCACCAGCATATAATCGACTTTGCCGCTCAACAGCTTTTTTAGATTGGCCTGATCACTTCCTCCTTCTACAAACTCAACGTTTATAGCTGTTTCTACTTCGGTACCGTAAGAATAATTGGAAACAATGGCTATCCTCTTGTCTGTAAGTTCTGCAAGAGATCTGGCAGTGACATCCGAACCACTTTTCCCTACCAGGATCAATTGATTTTCCAGATACGGGTTTGAGAAAACCAGATAGTTTTTTCGTTCTTCACTCATCCAAAGTGCAGGACTACCATCATACAATCCATCTTCAAGCCCCTCAATCACATTGTCGAAAGCACGTATCTCGGTGGACATTTTAATTCCGGATCTTTTCAATCCCTCATTTACCAGTTCAGAAGCAAATGCTTTTTTATCCAATTCATCTGTAAATGGAGGCCAATAGTCAGCTGCCATATTAAGCTGAGTCATTTGTGCCTTTAACAAAAAAACTGAAAGAATAAATGTGAGAATTAATACTGGTCTTTTCATTTCAACTATTCGTTATTGACATCAAAATAGAAAAAGCAACTGTGGAAAGAAAGAAGTTTAGGAATTAATAATACTTCTCTACACAAAATTGGATGCTGATGAGATCATTTCACATCATATCATCATCCAATTACTTTTTGATAAATTCAGCTGCTTCTTTAGCGAAATAGGTTAAAATAATATCCGCTCCGGCTCTTTTAATCGAAAGTAATGATTCCATCATAATCCGGTCTGCATCCAGCCAGCCTTTTTGACCAGCTGCTTTGATCATGGAGTACTCTCCAGAAACATTGTAAGCCGCTATGGGTACCGGAAAATTCTCTTTTAAATCA
>CAYTFO010000183.1:0-7949 GCA_964437135.1 uncultured Roseivirgaceae bacterium
TTGATGTAAGATTTGAGGGAAATTTGCCAACAACTTACAAATATCTTGATAATTACTTAATAAACTCATTCATCCTGATACTTGTATCTGTTTTGTACCTTTTATGGTTTGGTTTTCAAAGTCAGATTTTAACAGGAATTTATGTAGATACCCTATTTAATCCGTTAGTCTTCTTCCTATTGTCAGCATCATTATATTTTACAAGAAAGGAAATTATACTAAATACCTATTTAATAATTGTGATGGCGCATTATGCTTATGAATACGGTAGGTTTTTAATGGCTTAATAGCATGGTAAACTACATCATGAATAACTAATTGAATTAAAATAGCATTATATTTTGTAGAATTTGCATTATCTAAATAGAATCCAAAAAACTCAGTCTAAAGGGCAGAATATAGATTATTCAAAATTGTAATCTTGTGAATTTTTACTAATTTGAAGGCTCTAAACCGAAGAGCCTTTATGAATCTCACCGAGGAGCAAAAGAAGAAATGCCTGTTCTTTTTTAATCTACTTGATGCCAACAAAAATGGTAGGTTGGAACTCAAAGACTTTGTGATTTTCTCTGAAAAAGTTTACATGCTTTATGTTATCAACAACAAAGAAATAAACATAAGGGAATTGAGAAAAAGATCTGAGACCATTTTTAGAAAAATTCAGGAGATGGGAAATATTGATTCCAAAAAATCCATCTCAATGCAGGACTGGCTAAATATTTTCTATTCAGTATTTTTTGATGGAAATGATGTGAGCTTATCAAGAAGGCTTACTTATTCAATTTTTGATAACTTATTCCACATCTGTGATCAAAACAAAGATGGATATCTTAGCAAATTTGAACTTTCTGAGTTTTATGATATCATAGGAATCTCAGAGGTTAACGCTATGATTGCCTTTGATTATCTTGACGAAAATGGTGATAAAAGAATCAGTAGATACGAGTTTCTGCAGGGTATTCGCAAGTTTTTCACTGACGATGAAATGGAAAACACTGTATTCGGAAAAATAGAATTTAAAATACCTGATGAATACCTAACTGAAACTGAGGCCTAAGGCTACCCAACAGTCGGTTATTAAAAGTTCATGTCCAGAATCAAACTATTTATTGCTACATCAATTGATGGTTACATAGCCAGAACTGATGGTTCCATTGACTGGCTGGATAATATACCCCAGGTAGAAGGATTGGATTATGGCTAAGGTAAATTTATAAGCACTATTAGTGAGTTTATCATGGGCCGTAAAACTTATGAAAAAATCAGAAGCTTCGGTGTTGAATGGCCATATCCGAACCAAAACTGTCACGTCATTACTTCAAATAATAAACTGGAAATATTTTCTCCCAATACATCTTTTTCCCCTTATGACCGAAATGAAATTAATAAGCTCATAAATCAGTCAAAAAATGATTTATGGGTTGTCGGTGGAGGACAATTAATAACAAAGATGCTTGATGATCAATTAATTGATGAACTCACAATATCCTTAATTCCTGTTTTGATTGGTAAGGGTATTCCATTAATTCAGGAAATTCAAAACGACATACATCTAAACCTATCCGATCACGAAGTATTTCCAAATGGAATTCTGAATTTGACATATAAAAAAACCCCAACTGTTGAGTCGGGGTTAAAATAGAAACCTAACCAATCACAATCTACACTACCTATAACCACGGTTTCAAATATGAATAATTTGTACACTGTAAGTGTTTGAAAAATATTGGTTTTACCTGTAAACCTCTAGTACATTCTGAATAGTTTTCTCTTCATTATACAGCAATTTCAGTTCTACGTCATTAGGTAGATTTATGTTGTAGATTTCAGCTGCCTGTCTCAGGACTTTAATCCAATAATCAAACTCTGTACCCCTTTTTTTAGATAATTCTTTAAGTATCACGTTTAAATAATTACTTGTAAAATTTAAATGTTTGATCCTGGGTTCTGATAAAATCAAATGAGAAATTGACTAAATGCCCAATTCAAATATTAATTTGAATTGGCAATAAATGAATTCAGAAAAGAATTTTAAGAGGAAGTGAAAATGGTAATGATTAAAAATTTAATCAAAATAAAATGATTGATCCAGTGACAGGATCAATCGTTATGCATTTTAAGACATTGAAGTCTCAGAAATGTACTGATCAACTATTTCCTCAAGTACATTTAAAGGTACTGCACCACTTTTCAATACAACATTGTGAAATTCTTTTAAATCAAACTTTTCAGCCAGGCTGGATTTTGCTTTTTCTCTCAGTTCCAAAATCTTCAGCATACCAATTTTATATGCACATGCCTGTCCGGGCATTACAATATACCTTTCAATCTCGGTTACTACCTCAGATCTTGGCATACCCGTATTTGCTACCATATAATCAATAGCCTGTTCCCGGGTCCAACGTTTATAGTGTATTCCTGTATCAACGACAAGTCTTACAGCTCTAAACATTTCTGCCTGCAGCCTACCCAAATTACCAAATGGATCATTTTCATAAAATCCCAGCTCCCAGGCCAGGTATTCAGAATATAATGCCCATCCTTCGATATAGGCGGTAAACAAACCAATGGTTCTGAAAATTGGAACATTTTCCAATTCGGCCTGAATCGCAATCTGAAAATGATGCCCCGGAACTCCTTCATGATAAGCAAGAGTTTTCATGCCGAACTTAGCAGTTTCATGCACATTTCTCAGGTTTGCATAAAAAGTGCCACCTCTACTTCCATCCATAGCAGGCCGATTATAATAGGCTCCTGCACTACCCTCTTCCTTAAATTCAGGTACTCTTTTCACTTCTAATCCAGCTTTAGGTCTTATATCGAAAGCGTCATCCAGGTTAGCAGATATTTCATCTAATATTTTCTGATAATCTTCCAAAATCATTTGACGTCCTTCGTCATTATTTGGATAAAGGAATCGATCCTCCTTATATAATGACTGGACCATTTCACCAAGATTTTTAGTTGTATCTGTATATCGTTCAGAAATCAAAATATCCCACATTTCTTTTTTGATACGTGCAACTTCAGACAAACCAATTTGGTGAACCTTTTCAGGTGAGTAATCAGTAGTTGTATTCTGCTTCAACTGATACGCATAAAAAATATCGCCATCTGGAAATTTCCAGACACCTGCATCTGTATTTGACTTTGATTTTAATCCTTCAAAGTAGTCTATCAATGTTTGGTAAGCCGGAAAAACAGTGCTACTTATCTCCTCTTCAACTTTTGCAATGTACTTCTGTTTATCTTCATCGCTCAAACCCTCTATTTCATTGATCTTAGTTTCAAAGTTTGTAAACAATATGTTGCTTCTGACCGGGCCCGGATCAACTTCATCACTAAGGACTTCTTCTGACCTGTTCCCTACAAAACCATTCATCTCGTTCGTCACTTTGTCAATAATGTAAGTTGGAGGAATGATTCCTCTCTCTTCTCTTATTTTTAAATTCTCAAGAACCTGATTGAATTTAACATCAAATTTGGAAAGCCTAGAAATATAAGCTTCAATATCACTTTCATTTCTTAGCTTGTGTGAATTCTCAAGTAGACTTGGCAGATTTGACTGTACACCAAACATTTGGTTTACAGGATAATCATGATAAAAGTAAGGCTCCCCTTCAACCTGAATTCCTAAAAACCAACCCATTATTTTGGTGTTTAGCTGATTTTCTTCCGACTGACTTTCAAAATCGTAACTATTGAGCGTTTCGTAGCTTTTCTTTAAGTCCTCAAATTCTTCCCATTGCTTCTCGTCAGATACGTCTGCCAGTTCATCTTTGGTCATATCATACAATACCGGAATGCCCATTCCTGTAACTAATTCGGGATTAGAAATAGCAAACTGAAGAAAGATTTTATCATAGAATAAGCGAACACTAAATGGCTTAAACCAGATAAGGTTAACCACTAAGATTGCCGCTACTAAGAAAATACCTAAGAATGAAATACCCGTCCACTTTAATATTTTGCGTGCTTTTGACATAATTTAAAAATTAGGTTAAAAAAGTAAAGGTAAAAGGTTTTTAATTTATTGGTCAGGCTTGATTTAACCTAAATTTTAATTGCTAGCAGAGTTTTTTATACTAGTAATTCATAAAAAAAGAGCACAAACCGGAGAATGTGCTCAATTTTCATACTAAACCAATATGTACAAAACAATTATGAAGAAGCTAATGCCACCGATATTAAAAAGTACCGATAACTAATTCTTTAAATTCAGTTATTTAACAAATTTTATAAGCAATTTTTAAATTCTCGCACAAATTCTAATAACCTTTTTAAAGATCGTCAAAAATTCATCAAAAGTCAATACCTGATTTTATGTATTTTATAAGCTTTTATTCTATTACCCTTTAAATCCTTATATTATCTTCTTAATTTATGCTCAAATCTGATTGAATTAATGGACTACCTCATTACCTCAGGTCTTTATGAAGGCATAACAGCAATGATTGTATTGATCACTGTTCCCGGTATTGTTATTTATTATCTGGCTCGAAAAGTTTTAAGAAGTTCGATAAAGAAACAACATGAAAAAGTTGGGAGATTACTTTTTAGAGTTTCAGCATCATTAATAGCTCTTCTTATCTCTTTAAGTTTTGCAAATGAAAATATTGCCTATAATAAGGTTGTTGACTCAATGGAAATTGAAGCAAGTCTTATTGCCAGCATTTTTTCAAAATTGAATATGTATGAAGACTCCAATGCAGACAAACTCAAAGCAGACCTTCAGGAATATGTAAACTTACTGATTAAGGACAATTGGAATAACACAAAATCAAATCCCTATTTTTCGAATGTAAGTCAATCCCTAATGGGTACTATTCGAAAAGCTTATGACTTACCGGTAAACAATGACAAACAGGATAGGCTAAAATTTGAAATTATGGAGGACTTTAACCAGATAATGAAAGCCGCTCAGGTGAGAGTATATTCGACAAGTTTTCATCTCCCATTTCTCATTTATATACTATTGTTTGGAATGGTAGTGATATGGTTTTTTTATTCTGTATATGAATACAATCTGCTATCAGTTCTGTTCCTATCATTGTATAATTTATTCATTGCAGTTGTACTTTATTTTGTGATAATGCTGGGGAATCCTCTTGCCGGACCATTGAAGATTGAACCTGAACCTTTTAGAATTCTGAATGAAAAAGGTTTATTACTAATTGATATTAATAATTATGATTAGGCAAATTAAAATTCTCGCTTTCAGTTTTTTGATGACCTTACTGGTTATCAATATTGGTTTTGCTCAATCTGAGGCTCCTTTATTCAGTAATGATAGTATTCTCGAAGTAAAACTTTTCATGGAGATAGAAAAGGTGATTACAGATTTGGAAGAAAGAAATGAACATCCAGCAATACTGAAATACTACAATGGTGAAGGCCAATTAGAAACACAAAAACTCCAGGTACAGGTTAGAGGAAATAATAGGTCTAATCCTACAGTATGCCAATTTCCACCTCTAAAACTAAATTTTAAGAAGAAAAAAGTCAAAGAGACATTATTTGATGGGCAAAATAAATTAAAACTGGTCACCCATTGCAATAAAGGCAAGTCTGAACAGGATTGGCTGCTTCAGGAATACTATGTATATAAAATATACCAGGAGATTTCTCCATATAGTCTTGGTGTCAGACTTCTTAAAATCACTTACATAGACACGATTAATAATCAAACTGTAGGGCCTTCCTATGGCTTTGTAATTGAAGACATTGATGATCTTGCAGAAAGAAATCAAATGATAGAGTGGAAAGACTCCGTAATGAATCAGGAAGTCTGTGATAAAATGGTACTGGATAATTTTACATTTTTCCAGTATTTAATCGGAAACCTCGATTGGTCTGTGCCCTACCGTCATAATGTAAAAATTATAGCAAATGAAGAAAACCCAATTCTGATTCCTGTTCCGTATGATTTTGATTATTCAGGTATTATTGATAAACCGTATGCTGTTCCTCCTCCCAGTATTGAAATATCATCAGTTAGAGAGAGAGTTTTTAGAGGGTTTTGCAGGATATCCGGAGGTTATCAAAAAAATATTGATTTCTATAATAACAAAAAAGAAGACCTGTTTCAGGTAGTTTCAGCGGATTCATATATGAGTCCAAAAAAGAAAAAAATGATGCTTAATTATATTGACAGCTTCTATAAAATCATTAATAGTAAATGGAAGGCGGATGCTTTAATCTATAAAAGCTGCATATACGAACATAAACATCTTTACGAATACTAACAATATGAGTAAAAAGTATGAATCCTTATCCCTTGAATTACAGAAGTTTATAAAAAAACAGAAAATATTCTTTGTTGCGACAGGACCTGCAGAAAGAAGAATAAATCTAAGCCCGAAAGGAACAGATTCTTTTCGAATTATTGATGAAAAAACAATCATTTGGCTAAACCTGACAGGAAGTGGCAATGAAACTGCTGCACATCTGTTAGAAGATGACAGAATGACTATTATGTTCTGTGCTTTTGAAGGAAAACCTTTAATTCTTAGACTATATGGTCGTGCAAAATCTTATCACCCAAGAGATGATTTTTACCAAAAACATATTGACGAATTTCCAAAGGACATTGGTGCCAGACAAATAATAAAAATGAATGTGGAAATGGTACAAACCTCATGTGGCTTTGCAGTTCCCCTGATGGAATTCAAGGAAGAAAGAAAAATATTGAAAGACTGGTCTGATAAAAAAGGAGAACAGGGAATTAAAGATTATTGGCTGGAAAAAAATATGAAAAGTCTTGATGGAGTAGAGACATTAATTTTAAAAGATGAATAGTATTAATATTCGATAATACATGTAAGCCACCCGGGTTCACAAAGTTTACGACAGATAAAATGATTAAAATACAATAGAGAATATCTGGTCTGCCAGTATTCGATATGAAACAACAGCCTGTAATCCAGAATGCCTATAAATAAGCTTTATACTAAATCAGATTTGATCAATAAATCGGAAAAATCTATTGAATCAATATTAAGTTTTTTTGATGAACTGGAGTCAGTGAATACCGAAGAGTTAATTGGTCAATGGAAGGGAACAGAAGTTCAAACCGGGCATAGAATGAATGGACTTTTGGAAAACCTCAACTGGTACGGTAAAACTTTCGAAAGTGAAGAAAATGTTCACCCCCTGGTTTTTAGATCTTTTTCTGGTCAAACACAATATTCGGTAAATCCACAACTGATACCGCTTTCAATTGACTTTCCTAAAAACAGATTTTCAAGGTTTCTTTTTTACCTGGTCAAATCGTTTATAAAAACCAATAAATCTTGTGCACGATTAAGAATGGTAGAATGCCGAAATGCAATTACATGCACCATGATCTACGATTCTAAACCTATTAATGACCATTTTAAAAAAATAGACTATCAAACTCTGTTAGGATTAATGGATATGAAAAATGAAGATCCTTTTTTTTTCATACTTGAAAGGGAGTCTCAGCAACCTCAAAACTCTTAAAAATCATTAATTGATGAAAATTCCTATAATTCTATTTCTATATATTTTTTTTTCTTGTGCCCAAAATGCAAGTAATACATTCTCTATCCCAAGATGGAATCCGTATGATGAATCACTTGAAATTCGAGCAAATCAAGAACATTCATCTATGAGGATGAGATATAAACTCATCCAATCCAAAAATCTTGATAAAAACAAAATCTGGGAAGTAATTCAGCCTCAGATAACTGACTTTTCTGAGTTGGAATACAATCGGCTTTATCCGATGATAATGGAAAAAAGCATTCCGGAAATCCAATCACTTATCGCCAAAAAACAACTAACATATCAAGAATTAACAAGCTGGAACTTATACAGAATAGTCCGTTTCGAAAATGATAGTTCAAAATATTTAAATGCACTTATATCAATAAATCCCAATGCAGTAGCAGAAGCAATTAAACTTGACCAAAAGAATCCTGATGATA
>CAYTFO010000184.1:0-7949 GCA_964437135.1 uncultured Roseivirgaceae bacterium
ATAAAATGTCGGAAAGACCAGAGCTGCGATCACAATCGCAATCCAATCAACATATGGAAAAGGGGATACAAATGAACTGAACAGAAAAAAGATACACGCCAGGAAAAATAAAACAGACATGCCACTCAACCTATCCAGAAGGGTAGCAGATACCAATAATCTGGTTTTTACTTCCTTATTGCTTTGTTTTAAGAGATAAACCTTGTACCCATCGCCACCAATTGCACCCGGCAGAAATAAATTGTAGAACATTCCGATATAGTACAGCTTCAAATTGACCCATTTATCGAGGAAAACCTCAAATGCGCTGTACAACCGTGATGTCCTGAAAGTGGAAATGATCTTAGAAACATTGTAGAGTAAAAAAGACAACAAAAACCATCCTATATTTACCTGAAGCAGATTCTGGTAAAATTCCTGAACATCAATTTTCTTAAAAACATAGTATAGCGCTGCTACCGTTATGGCAACTTTTACCAGGTTTTTAGCGATGCTTCCTATACGTTTTCTAGTCAATTTTACTTTTGAATTTTAGCAGATGTGTAACGGTTCCTTTTTCTTCATAGGTGTATAATGATTCGTAATCCGAGACGTTTTCAAGATATTTTTCATCCACCAAAAAATAGTTTTCTGCATCAGACTCTTCTTTTTTCCCAACTACTACTCCTGCATCTCTTTCAATATAAAATATTCGCTGCTTATAATCCTGTGTCTCTTTATATAAAAATACGGATTGATTTTTAATCTGCTCAGCGATAGCGATACCGTCCTCCTTTCTTTTCTGCATATTGGAATCAATAGACTTCAATGGAAGTGCAGTAAAGTCAAATACAAAACGTGCAACCACAAAAATTACTGGTAGCGGAAGTAAGGTGAGACCAGGGTTTTTAAAATAAAAAACACTAAATCCGCTAAGCATTATTCCCAATATAAAAACCGGAATTTTATACCCTGTCACCGACTCTAGTGCCTCAATGGAAAGAAAGGGTACTACCAGTAAAGCCAACGAGACGATCACCAATAATCCGTAATTTAAAAATCTCAATACTTTCTCATTCCAGGTACTCTCATTGTTGAAATAAGCATATACCAACACCACTGTTGGAAGTGGAAATAGCATGTATAAATACCTTGATCGGGTATCCGGTGAAAGCCAGTAAACCAAAATATTGGCCAGAAAAATTAATATGAAGTATCGAATCAGGGGTTGACTCATCCAGATTCGGCCTATGTTTTTCCTCAAAATGAACAAAAGTAAAAGCACTACCGGGATCATTTTTGAAAGGAAATCCAGTGGAAAACCAATAACATGTTTCAAAACTCTGCTAAAACCACTACCCAGAAAACTCTTATCTGTAGTTTGTGCAAAAATTGAATCCTTTTCGGAAAACAATAGCGCATTCACATCATGATGTTGGTTGTACAACCACAGATAACTTCCCACAATGATTATCAATAAACCAATCCCTGCAAAGTGCCCGGGATGAAATAACTTCCAGAATTTTTTTCGATCCATGAATATCACCAGAAGCGTCAAAGCAGTAAAAACCAGCGAAGGAATACCCTTGGTCAGAGTGCCGATAGCTGTCAATAAATAGGTAGAGAGAAAAAGGGAATAGTAATGCTCTTTTTGAAAAAAATGAAAGATCAACACAAACATGGCAACGGTGATCGCAGCATAAAAAACATCTATCTCGCCGGTCACTATGGTTATATAAAACAGCCCGTCACTCATGATAAAAAAGAAAAAGGCAGCATACCATCCGAAACGTTCGGAAACATATTTCTTTGATATCCAAAAGACGGATACGGCAATTGAGATGTAAGACAGTACACCAAAAACCCGTACTCCAAATTCATTGTATCCAAATATTTTCCAGCCCAGGATGATCAACCAATTCCAGACAGGGGGCTTTCGATAGTAGAATTCTCCGTATTCAGTAGGCACGAGAAAATCTCCACGGATCAACATCTCCATGGCGATCAATGCTCTTCTTGGTTCCTCCAGGTATAGCGGATAACTCCCCAGATTGATAAAGAGAGCAATTACCGATAACAAAAAAAGTGCTGTCAGAATGACTTTTTCCTGCGGATGCTTAAAATTGAATGAGTCTAACACTTATTGTTGAAATAATTGAACACAAAAATGGTTAATCTATCGTTGAATTCTATATGTTTAGGTGTGATGTTGAAAATATACAGGTATAAATGACGGATGTAGTAGTGATAGGAGGAGGTCTGGCTGGACTTATCAATAGTATATTGTTGAATCGAAAGGGTCATAAGGTTACGCTGATAGAAAAAAAAGAGTATCCTTTTCACCGGGTCTGTGGAGAATATATATCCAACGAGGTGATTCCATTTCTGAAGTCAGTGGATCTGTTTCCGGAAGAGTTTGAACCTGCTGAAATCGATAAGTTTCAATTAACATCAGTAGCAGGAAGATCTTTGGAGCTTCCACTTGACTTAGGGGGTTTTGGTATCAGTAGATATACGTACGACAACTGGCTGGCCGGTATAGCAAAAAATGAAGGAGTAGATATACGAGAAAAAACGACAGCTGAAAATATACGATTTGAAGGGATTGGATTTGCTGTGGATTTGAGAGGTAAGGAAACATTGAATGCCCATATAGTACTTGGTGCTTTTGGAAAAAGATCCGCCCTGGATAAAAATCTAAATCGGCAATTTATCAATAAAAGTTCACCGTACATTGGAGTAAAATATCATATCAGAACAAATGAAGTTGCATCTGACTTAGTGGCCCTGCACAATTTTGAAGGTGGATATTGCGGTGTAAGCAGAATCGAAGATCAGAAATACAATCTTTGTTATTTAAGCCGAAGAGATACCTTAAAACCCTACGCTAATATTGAGGAAATGGAGCAAGAAGTACTTTATCAAAATCCATTCCTTAAAAGTATTTATAAAAATTCAGAATTTCTGTTTGAGAAACCGGAGGTAATCAATGAGATTAGTTTTGCTCCCAAAGAAGCGGTCTTTGACCACGTATTGATGGCAGGTGATGCTGCAGGTATGATTACTCCACTTTGTGGAAATGGTATGGCGATGGCGATTCACGCTGCTAAAATTTCTTCAGAGATGGTGAGTCAGTTTCTTTCAGGCCTTATCGATAGGCCAACACTTGAAAGTCAATATGAAGAACAATGGAAAAAAACCTTTAGCCTGAGGCATTGGGCCGGACGGAAGATTCAGGGTCTATTCGGAGGATCATGGGCCTCTTCGACAGCCGTAAATCTTGGTAAGCTCTCCCGTCCGACGGCTAATTTCCTGATGAAGCAAACTCATGGAGAGCCTTTTTAAGGGTTTTATGGAGACGTGGTTGAGTGGATATTGGAATAACAGGATTGATCAGTTGTTCTTAGCTCGATCCTTACAAATCCACCTGACTTAGATATTCGGTAAACAACCTGACCTTTTGTTCATCTTTAGACTGAAATAAAAATGGTGAGACGTCTCTGGCAATTTCTTTCATATCTAAACTTTGGCAATGTTCAAGGACCATTTCTCTGAGTGCATTTGGTGAAGCTATTTCCTTTTTAAAATATAGATAATCATAATTTGGCCTGATTCCTTTACCCAGGAGGAATACAACATCAAAAAAGTCTCTCCCTTTCGCTCTACTTCGGTTAAGTATCGCATAGAATTTTTGAGCAAGCAGGATATCCTTTGGAGTTGTTCTTATTTCAGTGAAGACATCAAACTTATTTAATATATACCTCTCAGGCTCAAAATCGAAGTGCTGAGGTTCTTTATCTAATTGAATGAGTATTTTTTCCTCCCTGTGACCACTAAGTCCTTCATTGAAGAGTAACTCTGGAAATCTAATGTAACAATGAAAAGCACCCCTGTATGTATTTTTGATTTCTACCTCATAGCCTTCCATCGCTAGCTCTTTACCGATCATTAAAGAAATAGATTCAAAATTATCCTGGGTTAAATCAAAATTATCAAAATCAATATCTTCAGAAAAGCCAGTGTTCCCGTGAACGAGTCGGAGGCAGGTACCTCCCAGAAAGGATAACTTATTTGCATAGATGCTATTGTCAAATACCAATTGTAATATTTTATATTGCAGATATTCCCTTATTATAAACCGCTTGTAGCCTTTTAGATAATCCGGATAATATTTCTCGATTTCGGTTAGACTTAGCATAGATCCAGGAATTTAAGTAAGGCATTTGCTCGGATTTTAAGAGAATTGCTATTAAAAAGTAGAAGGTATCTATTAAACTTCTCTAAATTTAACTTTTCTTTTAGTTCAGTTATATTTAATCGAAGATTTTCAAGGTCTTCTTTAGAATTAATATGATTGTTCAGATATAAGTAATCGAGTAAAACCTTCTCTACTTCAGCTATTTTTAGAGGAAATCCCTTCCATTCTATTACCTGATAACCAAAGAAAGTACTGGATTTTATATGTCGATAATTGTAGGTACCTGCTTTCGTATTGAAGGAAAGGGTTTTCCTGCTTGTCAATGATGTGACAGTGTAAACTGACTCTGGTATGAGATTGTAATAGGATAATGCTGATTCCATAGAAATGTAAGACGGTTGATAAATTCTGTTTGCAATCCAAATCCTCATATTATCATCAATGTCAATATCCGAAAATAAATACCAACGATTAATAATTTTTAAAATGTAACCTTTTTGTTGCCACTCAACCAGCCTTCTTGAATCAAATTCCGGAAATGACTTTCTGATATCCTTAACTGAAAATATTCTAAATCGATGAAACCGATCTCTAAAGGTATTATAGTTCAATTTTTTTCTTTTTTTTGTTAAATATAACAATTTTAAGAAATAAAATGCTAATTTTCATAACAAACCCGGGAGAGTATATTTTATGGCTAAGTATTTTTAGGTCTTTTACAGCCAAATCCTCGATTAGACGATTAGACAATTCTTCAATTAGACAATTAGACATTTTTATTTCAAACCGCTAAGAACGCAATGAGCGCAAAGAAATAAGCCCTCTTAGTGACCTTAGCGCCCTTCGTGGTTAATAAAAAAAATAAGTCTTCACTATTGCAACCACCCAACCTTTAGACAATTCCGCAATTAGCCAATTAGACATTCTCACGAATAGACATACACTACAGTGTGCTCAGGTAAAAAAAGAACAAATTCAACATAAAAGCTGAGACTTTATTCAAGCGCATCGTTCTTTCGAAATTTGCTTCGTCTTCATCTTTGCGGACTTTCAGGTACCACCAGGAAAAAAACACCAATACCGGGCTCATCGCTATTAAAAAAATGATGCCTGTTTGTAAAGAATAGAATTCTCTGAAATACAAAACATACCCAAATGATGCGATCCCGAAAGAGATTGCTGTAAAATGAAAGGTACCCAGAACACCCAGCAATAAACTTATTGTAATATCCCCTCTTCTTTGATCCTCCTCATGCTGATACACCTGCGTCATCGGATAAGATCCAAATAAGATAACGGTAGAAAGAAACGCAGCAACCTGGATCTTCATATCGAAAGTATATTGAATATCTACTCCCTGTATTGCCATGTAACTCATCAAAAACGTAAAATATCCCTGAAATATACCTGCTGATAACCAGCCCACAATCGGCATTTTTTTTAATCTTATTGCCGGATGACTGTACATTTTAGAAATAGCTCCGTAAATAAAAATCATAACTACAAATTGCCAGGAGATCAAAAAACCGAGCATCAGAGCCACAACATCCAGCGCCAATGAAGCAATGTAAAGTTCCTTGCTCACTTTTGGTGGGCTCTTTAATCCCCCAATCGAATCTTCATCTTTATCAAAATAGGAATTGTACCCGTTGCTGGCAGGATAGACCAACAGATGCAGGATTACAAATGACAAAATCGTTTTAAAAAAATCAGGATTATCGGCAGTTGCAAAGGCAAAAACAAATACCGGCATCAGGAAAAATGAAAAGGGAAATCGCAGATGGAGCAGAGTAGATCTTTTCATTAAAAATTCAGAATATTGGAATTTAATTTAGTTTCGAACAGTCATTAGTTCAAAAAGTTAGTTAATATTATATAATAACTTTTTGTATGCCCGGATTTATTTCATCAATCGGTACTTCAGTGCCACAATTTGCTACTCATCAAAGAGACATTGCTTCTTTCATGATAGATAGGCTGGAATTAGATCCCGAAGAAGCAACTAATTTAAAGATCCTTTACCGGGCAAGTGGCATTCAAACCAGGTATTCTGTTTTGCCGGACTTTCAGCAGAATGGACATGATCCATTTTTCAAAGATGGTGATGTTATGCTAAAGCCATCTGTTGGTTCCAGAATGAAACTGTACCAAAAAGAAGCAGTAGTGCTTGCAGAAACTGCTTTGAAAAATGCGATTGCTAAGGTGGACCTGCCGGTTAGCGATATCACCCATTTGATTACTGTTTCATGTACGGGGATGTTTGCCCCGGGCCTGGATATAAGTCTGGTGGAAAAACTGGGATTAAACACTCATGTGGAACGGACCAATATCAATTTTATGGGCTGTTATGCTGCTTTCAACGCCATCAAAGCGGCCCGATATATTGTTGAATCCAATGCTTCTGCAAAAGTTGCAGTGGTATGCGTTGAACTTTGCAGTATTCATTTTCAGGATAAAACTGATGAAGACACATTGCTGGCCAATGCATTGTTTGGTGATGGAGCGGCTGCATTGATCATGACTTCAGGTGGTCATGCCGGTCTTGAACTTGAAATCATGGATAACTATAGTGATTTATCTCTTATTGCTAAAGACGAAATGACCTGGAATATCGGGGATAATGGCTTTGATATGAAACTGAGCGGGAATGTTCCGGATGTAATCAAATCAGGTATTCATGACCTGACTCATAAACTCTTAAACAGAAAAAATCTGGATCTTTCCCATGTGGATTATTTCGCGATACATCCGGGTGGCAAAAGAATACTTGAAGTCATTGAAGAAGAACTGGGTATTGATAAGGAGGATAATGCTCCGGCAAGGGAAGTATTGAAAACTTACGGGAACATGTCCAGTCCGACCGTACTATTTGTTCTGAATAATATTCTCGAGAATATCTCCAAAGCTGATCATGATAAAAAGATCCTGAGTTTTGCTTTTGGACCGGGTCTTACCATGGAAAGCATGATCTACAACATCACTGCTAATCATGCTTAAATATCGTTCGACCGAGGAAGAGATCATGGATGATCTCAATATTTCGGGAGAGGTGATCGATTATACATTAAAAGAATTAAACACCATCAATAAATTTCTGGGGGGTAACCAGATTAGTCTTGAGCTATTTAAAAAAGCTGTAAAGGGTAAATCTCAAATTCACCTCGCAGATTTAGGTTGCGGAGGTGGGGATATTATGATGGAAATGGCCATTTATTGCCGAAAGAAAGGCATTAAAGCAAGATTTACCGGTGTAGATGCCAATCCTCATATCGTTTCGTATGCAGAAAAACACACAAAAGACTTTCCGGAAATCGAATATCAATGCCTGAATGTATTTGATGAGGATTTTAAGAATATGCAATTCGACATCATTCATTGTTGTCTTTTTACCCATCATTTTACGGAAAAACAGTTGAGCGCGATTTTTGAACAGTTTAAAACACAGTCAGACACAGTTATCATCAATGACCTACAACGGCATCCTGTAGCATACTGGAGCATAAAGTTGCTCACCAGCTTGTTTTCAAGGTCCTACATGGTTAGAAATGATGCGGCAGTATCTGTTAGTCGGGGGTTTCTTAAATCAGAACTTAAATCCATTTTACACCAGGCCGGTATTGAAGACTATTCTTTACAGTGGAAATGGGCGTTTAGGTGGGCAGTGAGGTTTTAGGAGTTGTTTAGTATGTCTGTTGTTAGCTATTGTATGCTATTGTTGTTGAGTGTCCTTTGTTTAAGTGTATCTTCTGTCAACCAAAATCAGGATAAGTCA
>CAYTFO010000185.1:0-7933 GCA_964437135.1 uncultured Roseivirgaceae bacterium
ACGACGCAACCTGGATGAGCTGGCAGTTGGAGTTTATAGATGAAAACTGGAATGAGACGTATGGTCGTGAGAGATTTAATTCATATCTCGATAATGGTGAAGTGAAATCTTCAGTCGAGCTGGCAGAACTCGATGGGAGCAAAGCAAGTTCAATTTATGAACGTTTCAAAGCCGAAGCTGATCTTGAAGAAATGCTCAGTGATCCTTACTGGTTTCTAGATTATAATTATTCGAATAACAGACAGGATTCTTTGCTTGCTTTATCTACTGTTACTACTCTGAGAATTGATGGAAGGTTTGCGGGTGTTGTAGGAGCAGATATGTCAGTGACTGCTTTTGAAGGTATTTCGAAAATTGATTTTTATGAAAATGCATATGCAGTACTGCTCTCAAATTCAGGAGTAATTACGGCATATAAAGACCCCCAGCTTTTTAACTCCTCCATGGATTCACTCAATATTTTCAGAAACCCTGAATTCAATGTGAAAGAAAGAGTGATGGCAGGGGAGTCATTTGATTATACCATCATGGACAATTCCTTAGGCGAAGAAGTTTATGTGTTTTTCGCTCCAATACCCATTGGTAGAACCGGTACTTACTGGACTGTATCTACCGTTGTTCCCATTGAGGAGATTATGGCTCCTTACAATGATACATTTGAAACTACATTCTACGTAGTCGTTTTAAGTTTGTTGGTACTTACTTTTTTTATCCTATACATTTCAAATACAATAACAAAGCCACTATCAAAATCTACTGATCTGATGGAAGAACTGGCTGAAGGAAAGCTGGATTCAAGAAAGAAATTGAAGGTCAAAGGAAGAGATGAATTGAGTAAAATAGCCAGGTCATTGAACCGCTTAATAGATTCATTAGAAAGAAAAACCAAGTTTGCTCAAAGAATAGGACAGGGTAATCTCGACGCAAAAATTGAAGCGAATGAAAATGACGTACTTGGCAATGCATTGATTGATATGCAGAGAAGTCTGAAAACTGCTATTGGAGATATCAAATCGTTGATAAAAGCATCAGAAAACATTAGTGATAATGTTGTTTCTCAAGCTGAGAATATCAATCAAACCGCAAATAGTGGGCATCAAATAAGTGATAACGGACTTAATTTGGTTAAAAACATGAGCCAAAGTATGTCAGATATTACTACGCTGGCTTCTGAGACCAGCTCTTCATTTAGTGTTTTAGAGAAACGTTCAACCGATATTTCAAAAGCAGTAAATGTAATAACCGAGTTATCTCGTCAAACCAATCTTTTGGCAATAAATGCCGCTATTCAGGCTTCCAGAGCAGGGGAGGCAGGAAAAGGTTTTGCGGTTGTTGCAAATGAAATCAGAAAGCTTGCTGAGAGTTCAGGTAAGTCTGCAAAGGATATTACTGAACTGGTAGTGAGAATGCAGCAGGATGCTAAAGAAGCTACAGACAAAATAGAGAAAATGACAGAAAGCATCACGAAGGGTGAGTCAGCTGCTTTCGAAACATCTGAAGCATTCCGAAATATCAGCAGTTCAGTTACGGATACAGTTTCATTGTCAGAGTCAATTTTATCTATTGCAAGACAGCAGATTGAAAAAATCAAAGAGGTAAGTAAGAATACTGAGAATATAGTGATTGAATAGGGGCTGTGGTAATCTATAGCTTTTCTATTGTTTTTCTGTTGTATATCTATTGTTGAACTATTGTGTGCTACTTGTCCGACGAGATTCGAGGCGGATGGCATTCTATAGTATGCTAAGGTATTCTATAGTATGCTACTTGTCCGACGAGTTTCGAGTCGGATGGTGTGCTATGGTAACCAAACCCTCTGTGTACCTTTGAGTCTTATTAGCGTTCCTCTGTGTTACAGCTGGAAAGATTCCTTATTTTCCTAATATTTGTAATTTATTAGGACGTTACTTCATATAAATAGCCCAGAAACCAGTATGCCATTATACCACTTTTATACCGCTCTTTCAAATGAGATTCTCACGTCGGTTTTAACGGATCTTCTAAAAGATCAACTGTAACTTTACCTCCTCAGAATGACGGTTGTTATCAGAATACAAGTACACCAGAACACAACCCTAATACGTATTCAACCATCTCCAAAGCTTTCCTAGTAATGTTTTGGGTTCAGATTTTTCGTTTTGTTTCTGCAATTCTTCTTTAGCAGCTTTCATAGCTTTCTTTTTCTGGGTATTAGCTTTCTGCTTTTTTAACTGCTCTTCATAATGAGCCCTTTTCTTTGCTTTCTCACGGGCTTTTTCCTCAGCTTCCCGTTTAGCTGCCTGTCTGGCTTCGTAGGCTTCTTTTTTTTGCTTAGCTCTTAATCTACGCTTCTCCTTTTCTTCTTCACTTAATGGTTGTCTCTTTTTGTAGGGTTTTCGGCCTCTTAAAGGTTTGACTTCATCCTCACTATTTTCTTCATCTTCTTCTTTTTTGACTGGTTTTTCAGGGAGTTCGATTTTACCAACCACTTTTATTCCCTCCAGTTTCTTCTTGGGTGCAGTTATCTTCGTAATCGAACTTAAGTCAATTTTTTCAATATCCTCTTTTTCAATAATTTCGAGCAGCTCATCAGTTCTAATTGCTTTTTCAGCCTTTGTCTCTTCAATAGTATCTGATGATTCGGATTCTTCTGTGTCAGAATTTTTCTCTTCTTCAACTACAGAAACAGTTTCCTCATTTGGCTCTATTTCAACTTCTTCTTTTACTTCTTCGATGGTAGTTACTTGGGAATCCTCTACTTCATTCAAAATTCCAAAATGAGCCAGCACTTGCTCCTCAACTTCATCAGAAAGTTTAGCATTTGGATGGAAAGAATTTACAGGCAAATTTTGACTTTTAATGAAGTCTTGTATTTCCTGTATTGGAATCTCATATTTCCTTGCAATTTGACCTAGGCGCATTTTGGAACATTTTGATTACAAATGTAATTATGCTTTTTAGAATTGACTTATTATTCGTAATGTAAAACAACTCCCAGGGCCGGTATTTTACCCTCTGTAGTGGAAGTATTCCTTTCCAGGTCTTTTTTATTCTTAGTTAGAAACACTTTCACATAATACAAACCCTTTTTTGATAACTCTACTCTATATAGAAGTTTTCCTTCATTTTCGATAAAATTGTAATGTGGGATGTATTCGACTTCTTTACCATAATCTTCGTAGGAGCCGGGTGAAGTTCTATCCTTTTTTGATATGGGTTTTGGGTTGTCCAGGGTAATATTTATGCTGTAGGTGTAGAGATTATCAACCTCCATAGGCAATTCGATTAAAATGTTATCATTAATTAATTCAATAGTCACATTTTCTTCCACAAAATACATATTAAGAAACTCTTCATAGTAATTGATCCTGCCGGTTTTTTCATTTGCAGCATAACCAATACCCACTTTTGTATGATTCGAGTCCAGGATGTTTTTTCTGTGCCCATCATGTGGCGGAACCTCATCCCGCATTGCGTCATGTTGGGATTGCATGGTAGAAATGATATCCCGAATTCCAAATTTAAACGGAGGGTGAGGACCAGGACCCTCATACATAAATTTACGGGTAGCCGTATTTTCACTTACATGATGTATTCCTCCTTCAGTTCCATATCTATGATAAGGTTTGTATCCATTTGAGCTTAAATGACCCCAAAAATCCTCAGAAGTACTTTCTAAAGCTGCTTTATTTGCTACTCTTGATGAAAAAAGATCAAGTTCAAGCTGACTAAGGTTATATTTTGCCCTGCTCTTGTTAATATAATCCAGCATTATAAGTTTAACAGCCAGCGCGGTCTCATCATCTTTGTAAGAATCCAGTTTCGATAAGTTATAATTTTGCTGACTGTAATATTCAAACTGCTTTTTGGAGATATTATACTCATCCAGTAGTTCCTGAACATCCTGAGCATATGATGGGATAAAAACTAAAGAGATTAGAATTGCAAGAAACGCTTTTATCATTCTTCTTTTATTTATGATTTACACAATTTAACGAATGAATTTTGAAATTGATTTTCTTTTAGAAATCCTTAATTTATTTAATGATTCTTTAATCTTGTAATTGAATGAACTTAAATCAATAACTTATTTAAAATCACCACATGTTTGAAACCTTCAATAGGGTAGGTCTGGATGAAGATCAATTCGAAAACTGGCTCGAAAAAGGCAGGGAACATAAGATAAGTTATCACTATCTGCTAATTTTCTGGAATGAAATTGATGAAAAATACACACCCGAATATGCACTTAACAGGGAAGAGGTACTACGCAAGTATGATAACTCTTCTCAAACTGAGGTGGGGATAGGAATATATGATTTATATTCAGAATCCAGAATAGATGTCTAGATAAAGAGATTAAATCTTTTTATGATTTTGCCAATTCAAGCTTCTGATTTCCAAGTAGTTTCAACATTCTGGCATGATCTATTACTGCCGTACCAAATGTTTTCTTTACATTGTAAGGCAGACCAAATTCTTTCGCAGTCTCTTCTACTATTGGAGAAATCTTGCTGTAGTGAACATGGCTAATATTCGGTAATAAATGATGTTCGATTTGATAATTTAACCCACCGATCAGCCAGGAAAGAACTTTATTTTTTGGCGCAAAATTGGTGGTAGTGTACAATTGATGAGCTGCCCATGCATTTTCAAGTTTACCATTTTCATCCGGCAAAGGAAATTCAGAAGTAGGCATAACGTGTGCAATCTGAAAAATAACGCTTAGGGTAAGACCCGTAACAAAATGCATACTCAGGTAAGCGAGAAAAACTACCCAAAAAGGTTGCGATGCTACAATCATTGGTACAATAAGTGTGAATGAATAGAAAAAAACCTTAATTGCTATATTTTTAACAATTTCAGAAGTGACTTCTTTCTGATCTTTAATAAATCCCAGTTTGCTATATCGGCTTATTTTCACAAAATCCTTGAAGGTTGACCAGCTGATAGTCATCAGACAATAGAATGGCCACACGTATAAATGCTGGTATTTATGAAACCAGTATAGTTTTTGACTGGGAGAAAACCTTAAAACACCCGGAACATTGATATCATCGTCAGCTCCTTCCACGTTTGTATAGGTGTGGTGCAAAATATTATGTTGTATTTTCCAGAGAGAAGCACTTGAACCCAGTAGGTTGATGCTATATCCCATAAGTTTATTTAAGATGCGGTTTTCCGAAAAAGAACCATGAAGTGAATCGTGCATAATTACCATTCCAACACCGGCCATACCCAATCCGCTGAGAATATATAACCCAAATAGAAGTGAAGTGCTTTCTACACTTCCCAGATTTATAAATACAAAGGGAACAATGAATAATGATAGCATAAGTATGGATTTGAGAATCATTTTTTCATTGCCGTACTTACTGATATTCTGGGATTTGAAGTATTGGTTGACACGGGTTCTCAATGTTTTCTGAAAACCTGAATCTATATCTGAGGGAAAACTGAAATTTCTAATAATAGTAGTTATTAAATGTGTTCAAATAAATGCTTTACAAATGTTTTTTGAATTTACTCATCATAAATCCATGTTAATACATTTACAATGCAAAAGTAAATCAAATTAATTGTCTTACCTATTTGATTTTTATCAAAGTGGATTAAATGTATGTGAATAGTGATTATGGTGTGGGTTCGATTATTTCTTTATAGGTACAAATTACATGTTTCACTGTACCATCAGGATTTAAAATAGGATGAGTATTCACATCAAGCCAAACCTTATCATTATTTATTGGACGGGAGACACCCATTATAACACCTATAATGGGTTCATAGTTTGTAATAGCCTTAATAATGGGAAAATCATACGTCTCAAATTTATTTCCATCCAGATGAGTGATTTTCCAATAGGGATCCATGGCGGAGTTACCCAAAAACTGTTCTTTGGTTAAACCAAGTAGTTGATGAGCTGCCTGATTACAATCAAGAGGGGCCGCATTGGGACCATATATTCCTACACCAATATCAAAATCCTCAACCAAATGATGAAATGAACGTTCACCACGCCTATATGCGTTATCAATAACTTCGATATCAAGATGGGAGTCTTGCATTTGCTTATGTAATTTAAATATACTAAAGCCTTATGAAATTGTTGACTTCCTCAGTTAATAACTTATTTTAAAAGTAACCGGGATATTCTATTCCAAATAGAATTACTGCGAATAGAATCAATGGCGATTAATAATTATTTCACGTAGGTTTTTGTAACCCATTTCTGAAATCTTTTCCAAAATATACCCTGAGCTTTGAGCCAGATGTTCTTAAAAGCAGGACGGACATAACTACTAATCTTACCCATAATAATAGTATTTTCACCATCTTTTTTTGTCCATAATTCTAATCTGTAAGGTCTTATCCACCTAAAAGAGATAGCGTAACTACCATATGTGTATTGCAAATCCCGATACCCGGATTCTATTTTGGTGATAATACCCGCGAAATTCACAAATGGTCCAAAATGATTGGTCAAAACTCCTTCCTGAAACCCATTTGGGATTTGGTCAGGATCAGGCGAATAGAATTCAACCCTGAAAGGCCAGTATTGGGTGTCGGTAAATGTAGCCGGGTCATTAAGCCATTTCCATACTTCCTTTTCTGTTTGGTTTACTGAAAACGAAAACTCAAAGGGTGCATCTGTAAATCCGGGAGGAAGAGGTTGAAGTATCATGCATAGAAGAACCAGATAGGGTAGGATTTGTTTACATGTAATTTTCAACAGCATGGAATGACGTTCTACAATCTAGAGAATAGCAATAATTTCACTAAACCTATTCTTCCTGCTGCTTCTGCTTTAACCAGTTTTCTGCATCTTCGTGATTATAAAATATTTTTGGAAAATACCCGTCGACTTCTTTTAAGAGGTTTGTAAATTGTTTAATAATCAAAGTCGTAGATTCATCAGCTTCATTTAAAACATAGGAATTATAAAAATTTTCAAAAGAAGCTAAAAACTCGTGAAATACCTCTTTAACATTATTCATTCCAATCACAAAATAACCTGGGTTTGCTTTGATAGAACCTTTACTGTAGTCTGATAAAACATATAGTTTTTGTTTTCCATTAAACTTTTTGCCAAGTTTAGCCATGAACTTCATGATTTCTGAAGAAGTAACAGGTCCCTCAATTTTA
The DNA here is from genome assembly GCA_964437135.1 of uncultured Roseivirgaceae bacterium. GTDB lineage: Bacteria > Bacteroidota > Bacteroidia > Cytophagales > Cyclobacteriaceae > CAYTFO01. Next base: position 7,126 of record CAYTFO010000185.1, read on the forward strand.
ATAGTTATTATATCAGTAGGTTTGTGGTGCTCAATGCTGATCATAAAAATGGCGAATCGTAAAAGTAGTACAAACTTAAGAGGCTCTACTTTAAATATGAAGTTATAGCATCAGAATCTAAGCAGCCTCCCAGACAATCTCTTTGATGTTCCTGTTAGGATCTGTGATTTCAAATCTCAAAGGGGAAGTCTTTATTTCAAGTAAAGCGTTTTGATTGGGGAAGTCTTCCGGATGAATATAAACCATTTTAGATTTTAGAAACTCTTCTATACCAGGACATGGATCATCTTCACAGTACTCGTCATATATATCGAAAAGGACATCATTCAGATATTGGCTGTAATCCAGTTTAAGCTTCTGTAATTCGTTTTCAAAATTCTGTTGCAGTGTGGGATCAGGTTCCTGCATTTCGATCAAATTTCTTAATTCAAGAACTTTTTGAATAGATTTTTCCAATTGAGTAGTCTTCATAGGGGTATTTTTAGCCTTAAAAAAACAGGAATTTTATAAGTATAATATAAAAATATATACGATTATTACAATTTATTGATTCAGTTTTTAAAGTATTTATTTGAAAATATTCAAACTGGAAGCTGTAATTCTAAAGCCAAAATTTTATGTGATAAATATAAAGGAGATATGTGCTGTTTTCGATAATTCCATCAAACCAGTTCTTTTGTATCCTGGGGAAGGATTACACCGGGAGGAAGGTCAAGAATTGGATCTTCTGAATTATGAATTCCTCCATCATCATCGTCATCATTTTTATCTCTATCATCTTTTAAAGTAGATATAATTACTCTGAAAA
>CAYTFO010000186.1:0-7758 GCA_964437135.1 uncultured Roseivirgaceae bacterium
CTGCATGCTTTTGGCCGGTCTTCATAAACCAGACATTTATTATCCTGCAAAAGAAAAGGGCACGGAGAGCTTTTAAGTACATAGTCGTTATCCTCGTCTATTTTGAGATATTCATTGATAAATTCCGAACTTTTCATTTTCAATTTCCTGGATAATCTATCAATATCTGTTTTGATGAAAATTGGACTGGTTGTTTTGCAGCAATTTGCACATTCAAGACAGTCAATTTCATTGAAAACATTCTCATGATTCTTCTCAAATACCTCATCAAGGTCTTTAGGTTTATCAGACTTTAACTTTTTCAATGATTTCTTCAATAATTGATTTGTCGCCTTTGCTCTGTCCAGATCTTTTTGGTATTCCATTTATAATCTTACTTTAACCAACAAATTCTTTTGTCATTTTCATTTGTTGTTTATCAATTAATACCAATTTAGTGTTTTAAATTCGCTTTGGTAATACATTATTGCATAGGATGAGATATACTAAACTTTTTTCAGCCCTTCTATTTTTAACTGTTACGTATGTTTCAAAAGCACAATTAGGTGTAAGCATCCATCAATCCAATCTGCCCTTTGTTGGAATCAATTATGAAATTGAAGAGAGATTTTTGCCCGAAGCAAGAATTGGAACGGACTCATTTTTTGAAGACTTGTCCTTTGAGTTTACGATTAGCTATTTAATACTTAAAAGAGATAAGTTTGATTTTTACTCCGGGCTAGGAGGGAGAACTAATGATTTTGCTGGGTTTGTTTTGCCGGTTGGTGTTAATTTTTATCCATTTGAAGAGAAAGCATTTGGCTTTCATATTGAAACTGCCGGAATTTTTTCGGATGATGGAAATATACTGCGCGGAAGTTGGGGGATAAGATATAATTTTAGGAGATAAAAAAAGCCGCATTACACGGCTTTTTGTTTTTTATTATTTCCCTGCTTCAAACAGTTTATTGACCTCATCCCAATTGATAACATTAAAGAATGCCGAGATATAATCAGGTCGCTTATTTTGATATTTTAAGTAATAAGCATGCTCCCAAACATCAAGACCTAAAATTGGAGTTCCTCCACATCCCTGATCTGGCATTAAGGGGTTATCCTGATTCGCAGTAGAACAAACTTCAAGTTTTCCACCTGGATGAACACAAAGCCATGCCCAACCCGAACCAAATCTGGTAGCAGCCGCATTACTAAACTCTTCTTTGAATTTGTCAAAAGAACCAAATGATGAATTGATAGCATCGGCTACAGCTTCTGTTGGGTTACCTCCGCCATTAGGACTCATTACTGTCCAAAATAAAGAATGATTCCAATGCCCTCCGCCATTGTTTCTAACAGCATTATTATCAGAGTGGTTTTTAACTAGTTCATCCAAGGATTTACCTGCCATATCTGTTCCTTCAATTGCTGCATTTAATTTTGCAACATATCCAGCATGGTGCTTTCCATGGTGGATTTCCATTGTTTGAGCATCTATGTTTGGTTCTAATGCATCATGTGCATACGGTAAATTTGGTAATTCGAATCCCATATTATTATTTTTTTTATTGATTGATTAAGTACTTATAAAAACTAAATTATTCAAAAATTGTTCCCTCTTTGCTTTTTGAAAAAATCTTTTATCATTTGTTCACATTCATTTGACAGTATCCCAAAAAGCGTTTCTGTTTTTGGATGTAGCACATTTGGCTGTAATCTTGAAAATCCTCTATTTGGATCACTTGCACCAATAACGATCCTTCCAATTTGAGTCCAGAATGTGGCACCGGCACACATAGTGCATGGTTCAAGAGTGACATACAATGTACATTCATTCAGATATTTAGAATTCAAATGATTCTGAGCTGATGTAAATGCTATCATTTCGGCATGTGCAGTTGCATCTTCGAGACGCTGTACCTGATTGTAAGCTTTTGCAACAAGTTTCCCATTACATGTTATAACAGCCCCTACCGGAATTTCTTTATCCTCAAAAGCCTTTTCAGCTTCTTTTAATGCAAGATTCATATAATATTCGTCTCCGAGAATATCCATTACTATTTTATTTTGATATTATCCATAATATTGAAAGCAGCTTCTTTCCAGTAGTTTTTATTTTCAAGTGGGGTCATAAAGCTGAAAATCAACATTTTTTCTTCAAAGGGTGTGTATTGTATGATTACATATCTTCCGATCTTTTTATTCTGCTGAATGGCATTTTCCTGAGGTAGCACCAGACCAATAAATTCTATTCTAATGAATTCTGTTCTATTTTTTTCAATTATTTGATCATTGATCATTGAAACCGAGTCATAAAGTGCATAAAGATTGGATTTATAAAACTCCTTCAGAATGTTAAGGTCATTTCCAAGACTCATACGTGTCAAGTTCACACTTAAATCTGTAGTTCTGTAATCATCTGAAAAAACAGCCAATGGAGATCCAGGGTCTATTTCCTTATATTTTACATCCTGCAGTTCAATTGTGTTGAGTCGACTTGGAACATATAATTCGATTCTATCCGTAACTTTAGTTTTCACCATTCCTGTTTGTGCATATGCTGAGGAAATAGAGATTAATAGTAGGATAGCTAAAAATAACCGGAATTTTATGGTTTTTTGTATGGTAAAGATCATGTGGCAAAGCTAAAACTATTACTAAATTTGCAGCTGTTTTTTAATGCAATAACTTATTGAATATGTATAGGACGCATACTTGCGGTGAATTGAGAATTTCTCATGTAGGTCAGAATGTTAAACTTAGTGGATGGGTGCAGCGAGTTAGGGATAAAGGAGGAATGGTCTGGATTGATCTTAGAGACCGTTATGGAATAACTCAACTCATGTTTGAAGAAGGAAAAACTTCTGCTCAATTAATAGAAAAAAGTAAAAAAGTTGGGAGAGAGTTCGTATTGAGAGTAGATGGAGAGGTAATCGAGAGATTCTCGAAGAATGATAAAATGGCGACCGGTGATATTGAAATATTTGTCTCTGATTTTACAATTCTGAACGAAAGTAAAGTGCCACCATTCCTGATTGAAGACGAAACAGATGGTGGAGAAGAGTTGAGGATGAAATATCGATACCTTGACCTCAGAAGAAGTCCAGTGAGAGATAATCTTCAATTAAGACATTTGGTAAATAAAAAGACTAGAGAGTATCTTGATAATAATAACTTTATCGAAGTAGAGACTCCCTATTTGATAAAGTCTACGCCCGAAGGAGCAAGAGATTTTGTCGTTCCCAGTCGAATGAATCCTGGTCAATTTTATGCATTGCCTCAATCTCCCCAAACATTCAAACAGTTATTAATGGTATCTGGATTTGATAGATATTATCAGATTGTAAAATGTTTTCGTGATGAGGATTTACGTGCAGACAGACAGCCTGAATTCACGCAAATAGATTGTGAAATGTCCTTCGTTGAACAACAAGATGTACTCTCTATGTTCGAAGGAATGGTGAAGTTCTTATTCAAAGAGGTACTGGGAATCACGTTAGATCAGCTTCCTCATATGACTTTCGATGAGGCAATGAAAAGATATGGAGCAGATAAGCCGGATACCAGATTTGGTATGGAGTTCAAAGAACTTAATGATTTGGCAAAAGGTAAAAACTTTGGTGTATTTGATAACTCAGAACTTATTGTAGCGATCAATGCTGCTGATTGTGCGGAATATACCAGGAAACAGCTGGACGCCTTGACTGATTTTGTTAAAAAACCTCAGATTGGTGCAAAGGGACTTGTATATGTGAAATGTAACGAAGACGGGTCATATAAATCTTCAGTTGATAAATTCTTCAGTCAGGAAGATCTAAAAGAATGGGCGGAAAGATGTGAAGCGAAAGCTGGTGATTTGCTTTTAATCCTTGCAGGGGATAAAAATGCAACCAGAAAACAAATGAATGAACTGAGGTTGGAAATGGGAGAAAGACTGGGTTTAAGAAAAAAAGATCAGTTTAGTGCACTTTGGGTTGTTGACTTCCCTCTACTTGAATGGGATGATGATACTAATAGATATTATGCAATGCACCACCCGTTTACTTCTCCAAAACCTGAGGATATCAAACTCCTTGAAGAAAAACCCGGAGAAGTAAAAGCTTCAGCTTATGATTTAGTTATCAACGGAACTGAAATTGGAGGTGGATCAATAAGAATACATAATCGTGATTTACAATCTAAAATGTTTGATGTTCTCGGATTTACGAAAGAGGAAGCAGAAGAACAATTTGGTTTTCTAATGGGAGCATTTACTTATGGTGCACCACCACATGGTGGAATTGCTTTAGGTTTTGATAGGCTCTGTGCTTTATTCGGAGGTCAGGAAAGTATTAGGGACTTTATAGCTTTTCCAAAAAATACATCTGGTCGTGACGTAATGATTGATTCGCCATCAGACGTAAGCAAAGAACAATTGGATGAGCTTCATATTGGACTTAAATAGTAAAAGTCTTCGATAGTTTAGATTATCTTAGTGGAAATTTGTATTTTTAGAAGAAAGTATTACAATTTGAAATGACAAAAAAATTCTTACTATACTCTACACCTTTTATGGTAATGTTTTTAGGTCTGTCTCTTTTTGAGCCATATATCTATCAGTTTTTATTCGCTAGCACTAATATAAAAAATGTCAAGAAACCTGAATTTGAGATTATAGCTCATAAAGGAGCAAGTGGATTGGCACCGGAAAATACCATGGCAGCGTTTGCCTTAGCGCTTGAGATGGATGTAGATATGATCGAGTTGGATGTTAGACACACGAAAGATGAAGAAATCATTGTTTTTCACGATCAGACTCTTGACAGAACAACAAATGGGACTGGTGATGTTCATGATTATACCCTTGAGGAGATAAAGCAGCTTGATGCAGGCTCCTGGTTCGATTCAAAATTTTCAGATGAAAAAATCCCAACATTAAATGAAGTATTGGATTTGGTCGATGGGAAATGTAAAGTTTTGATAGAAATAAAACACATGGAACATCCTCATTACCATGATTTCTCAGAAAAACTAATCGATGTAATCAGAGAAGAGAAAAATGGTTTTGAATGGTGTATTCTTCAATCTTATGAACATGATTATATTGAAGAAGCGCATGCTTATGATAAAAGAGTACAAACCAAACAGTTAATTGTTGGTGAAGATTCAGCTCCTTTGATCGCTTTCTACGTAGAATCAAGGATGCATTTAGGCAGATCTGAAAAATCTGAACAATTAACCACACTAAACCCTCATTACAGTACTTTGAGTCCCAGAAGAGTATTCAGAATGCACGCCAGAGGTTATAAGGTTTTTACCTGGCCTGTAAATGAAAGGGATGAAATGATTAAAATGCTAAATATGGGGGTTGACGGTATAATTACTGATAATCCACATATTGCGATAGAGCTTAGAAATGAACTAAAAAAATTAGATTCAGAAAGGAGCTGAGTTTAATAACTCAATTTCGACCTCTGTTGCGATAAAACCAAAACTATTCCATTGGTCTGTTTCAAGAATACGATTGAACATATCTATGGCTCGTTCTGTATTTCCGTTTAATAAATGGAAGTTTCCAATTCCATAACCTATGGCAGCATTTAAATTTCCATCATCGCCTCCATTTCTTTCTAGAAGAAGGTCTGGACTTACATAACCCATATACATCATTATCAGATCATGATAGACACGATTTTCAATTAAATTCATCCTTACAGGAATCTGTTCAATGATCGCTTCTGCAGCGTCATCATTACCAATTTTTCTGTATGTTGCATACTGCCAGTTTGCGGTAGCTACTTTTAGGTCATCATTATTACTAAATTCCATGCATTTTTTATAAGCTGAAATAGCTTTATCATAATTACCATTTAAATAGAATGCAAGTCCTAAATGATACCATATGTTGAATTTATCATTTGAAAGAGGTTTATTGTAAGCATTAGGAATTCCATCCTGCTCAATTGCGTTTGGGGCATCCTTTGCATAAAATGCCGCCAATTGTAAATCATCAATAGCCTGCTTGAAATTTCTAGTTGTTATGTATCTATGTCCTCTATGACGAAGTAATCTGTAAGATTCAGGGTAAAGGTTAAGCCCCATATTATAAATATTGATGGCTTCATTATATTTTCCTAAATATGCCAGCCTTCTGCCGTACCAAATGATGTTTTCTTCATTAGTAGGATCTTCTGTGTATTTGGCCCTGGCTTCATTCAGATTTCTTTCTCTTCTGCCTTTTTCTCTGTCCGTAAGTGTTTCTCTTAATACTTGTTCATTTTGATCCTGCTCATCAGTACTGTATGATTCCTCGACTGACTGATTTTCAACTATACCAGTACTTGTGGTTGTTTCAATGCAGCTAACAACCAAAAAACCTGAACAACATATTAATATAAGACTCTTAAACATATTTAGCGGTACTCAAATAAATGACACAGGTTTACTCTTCCCAGTTGGGATAACCTGGATATTTTATATCTCCAGATGTTTTTTTGGCTTCTTCAACCATCTCACGTACATCTTTCAATAATTCTTTTGTATCAAAAACTATTCCATCCTTGATAGTATATTTTACACCACCCGCTCTTTCAATTAAATTATCATCCGTAAGCTTTATTGCACCGGTTCCGTAAAGTACTTTCAGGTTTGCTAAAGGATTTTCGTCTACAATTACAAGGTCAGCATATTTTCCTACTTCAATTGTTCCAATTTTATCTGCTGCTCCCAATGCTTCTGCTCCCATCAAAGTTGCGGATCTAATAACTTCCAATGGATGAAATCCTGCTTCCCTAAGTAGCTCAAGCTCTCTTATGTAGGCAAACCCATATAATTGATAGATAAATCCGGAGTCTGATCCCGTGGTTACTCTTCCTCCACGATTTTTATATTCGTTAACAAAAGTCATCCATAGTCTGTAATTCTCTTTCCACTCTACTTCTTCTTCAGTACCCCAAAAATGCCAATAGGAACCATGTGAAACCTTACTTGGCTCATAAAACTTCCATAGAGACGGTAATGTATAATCGGGATGCCATTCTGCACGCATTGTCCTCATTAGATCCCTGCTTGCTTCATATATATTGAATGTAGGGTCCAATGTAAAATCTAATTCCAGTAACCTATTCATGACCTTATTCCATTTATCTGAATACGGAGGTGCCGCCTGTTTCCATAATCTCCCAGCTTCACTAAATCTGTCCTGTTCATTCTGATAATTATAATCTAAAGGATAATCCTGGATAACCCTATCGGTAAACATTGCCTCAGGTAATCCATACCAATGTTCCATACTGGTCAAACCAGCTTCTGCTGAATTCAATACATTCCACCAGGTTACATTTAGCTGGGCGTGATGACATGCTGACCTTAAGCCAAGTTTTTTATTTTCTGCTAAAGCTGCAGACATGATTTCCGGATTTGCCCCAAAAAATTTGATACCATCAGATCCTGCTTCTGCATTCTCCCTTACCCATTTTCTGGCTTCTTCAGGTGTGTTTATTTCATCACCCATTCCAAAAAAAGTATAAGAATATATTCGCGGTGCAGTGATCTCATTTTTCCTGCTTTTTTCTTTATGCTCCAGCGTCCATTCCCTTCCGTTACCACTTCCCGGTTCTCGTATGGTTGTAATTCCATGAGCCATCCAAAGTTTAAAAACATATTCAGCTGGAGTACCCTGTGATTGACCCCCTATATGTCCGTGCATGTCTATAAATCCAGGCAATACATAGCTTCCATGAGCATCAATTTCTTTTCCTCCTTCTTTTAACTGAGGCCTTCTATCATTATTTATTTCAACAC
>CAYTFO010000187.1:0-7747 GCA_964437135.1 uncultured Roseivirgaceae bacterium
CTTCAACTCTCTGGAAAGAGAACATATCCATCAAATTATCGATATATCACTTGATAAACTTTTCCAAAGAATAATCGAACTTGGATATAATGTTAAGCTAACAGATAAAGCTAAAGATTTCTTATCAGATAAAGGATATGATCCTCAATATGGTGCTAGGCCATTAAACAGAGCTATTCAAAAGTATTTAGAAGACCCTGTGGCTGAAGAAATATTAAAAGGAGAGATTCAGGAAGGGGATACAATTATGGCTGATTGGGATGGAAAAGCTGATGAATTGAAGCTTAAGTTGAAGAAAAAAAAGCTGAAAGAAGATAAGGAAAGTAAATAATAGACTAAAAAAGGAGCATTGCTCCTTTTTTAATGATAAATTAGTTTATAATGTAAACTAATTTATATTATCTTCGTATATAGTTCTAAAACACATTCAAAATGGAAAAAGAATTATCAAATCAGGAAAGCCTTCAGCTCATCACAAAGATGATCTCTGAGGCAAAAAGAAATGTTTCGAAAGGAGGGAGTTTCCAGCTTCTATTATGGGGCTGGATTATTTCTTTGTCCAATCTGGGACATTATTTTCTGGAATTATCTGGCTATTTGTATCCATATGTAGTTTGGTTGTCTGTTATACCAGGTGTCATAATAAGTGCGATTCATAGCTATAGGATGCAAAATAATAGTAGGGTAGTAACACATTTAGATAAAGTTTATGCCCAGGTATGGATAGCGATATTTGCTGCAATTATTATTGTTCTTTTCTTCATGTATAAAATAGATTTCAATCATAGCCCTGTGATTTTATTATTGGCAGGAATTGCAACCTATTTGACAGGAGTTTTACTAAGATTTAATCCGGTTAAATTCGGTGGAATTGTTTTATTTGTGGGATCTATTGTAGCTTTTAATTTGCCGGTTTCTGAACAATATCTGGCTGCAGGAATATTCATTATTATTGGATACTTAGTTCCTGGATATTTACTAAAAAGAGCTGAAAAGTGAGTGATTTTAAACCTCTTGATCCACTATTACATTCGCAACTAAGACTTGCTATCATGTCTATATTGATAGGAAGTGAAAAGGCAGAATTCACCTTTTTAAAAGAAAAAACAGAAGCAACATCTGGTAACCTAAGTGTGCAGCTTGATAAATTAGAAAAAGCTGGATATATCATGATCGAAAAATCTTTTAAAGGGAAACGTCCGCTAACTACATGCAGCATTACTTCCAAAGGTATAGATGCTTTTGAATCCTATGTGGACAATTTGAAAAACTACATCAACTAAAAAATTTTGAAAATTAAGTTTATAATATAAACCAATTTATATCATGAAAACATTTAAAACTATATTTCTAATTATTGCAATTATCTATTCGTCTAATGCTCAGACGCTTACTGAAATAAGCTATGATGCATACTTGAGTAATTCTGTTGCCATTTGGCAGAATATAGAAGAAAAAGCCGACAAGGCATACACCAAAAGCAAATCTAACGAGGCGTTATTCGATTTAGCATTGGTTCAATATGGTCTGCTAAATACTTGTATTTCAAATCAAAATGAGGAGATTTTTGATGATTATGTAGATAGGTTGGAAAAAAACCTTGATAGATTAATTAAAGAGGATTTCAGGAAACATGATGCTTTAGCATTAAAAAGTGCAGTCTTTGGTTTTAAGATTGCATTTTCAAGTTGGAAAGGTATGTTCCTGGGTCCCAAAAGTTCGGCATTGATTGAAGAAGCCCTCGAACTTGACAAATCATCCTTCATCGTTCAAAAAATGTATGCTTCAAATCAATATTTCACACCCGAAATGTGGGGTGGAAATAGTGAAAATGCAATTAATGCATTTGGATTATCTATTTCAAAACTTGAAGAACAGGGAATGCAGAAAAACTGGATGTATCTGGACAATCTTGCCTGGCTAGGTATCGCTTATTCTCAAACAGGTCAACCGGAATTAGCAGAGCAGACCTGGATTAAGTCTTTGGAAGTTGAATCAGATTTTAATTGGGTCAGTAAAGTATTACTTCCAAACCTTACAGAAAATAAATAATAATGTTAAGGTCCATCTACATAATTCTGGTTAGTACACTTTTCCTGAGTGATGTTGGTGCACAAAGCAAAGTAATTGGGTATGTATATGACGCAAGTGACTCCAAAGAATTAATAGGGGCTCATGTTAGAATTTTAAGTGATTGGAGAAATGGAGTTGTAACCGACACTCAGGGAAAGTTTGAGCTTAGTATTGAGGGTTTTTCCGGGATTGATTCAATGTATGTCATCGTTTCTTTTGTAGGTTATAAAGAAGCTCTTTATAAGCTAGGCCTGAATATAGATAATCACATTTATCTCAATCCCAGTATTTCTTTTTCTGAAACAATTGTAGTAGAGGCATCGGAAATACTATATGAGGAATTTGCATCAGAAAAAATTGGGCGTTTGGAAATATATAAGAATCCAAATGCGAAAGCTGATCCCTTGTTGGCCGTTAACTCCCTGGCTTCTACCACTCCCGCGGATGAATCAGCAAATATTAGATTTAGAGGGGCTTCACCTGTACAAACAGGAGTATTTTTTAACGGAGTCCCTCTTTATGATGTGGTAAAATTTTCTCAACTAAATGGACTTGGAACCTTCAGTATATTTAATACTGAGCTTATAAATTCAGTACAGGTTTTTGCAGGTAATCCTCCATTAGAATTTGGAAATACAACCTCAGGGCTTGTTTCTATTACCTCATCAAACCAGGTTCCTGAAAACTTTGGAGGTTCTGTTTTGGTTTCACCTGCTAGTTTTGGAGTTAACTTAAAAACCTCAATAAAAAAGAATCTTGGAATACACCTATATACCAATTACCAACCTTCAGAAATATTGAAATTTTATAATTCTGAAGGATTGAAGGATATAAACTCTTTTGAATCGATTGACTTCGGGGCTCATTTGGTTTATAGACAGAGTGATGAATCTACCCTGAAAATGTACCAATATATCTTAAATGAGAGATATGATTACAATTTTAAGTCTGCTTCATATTCTGGCTATTTACTTCAAAACAGAAATAAATCGATATCAATTCTCAATTATCAGAGAAGTTTAAGCAAAGGTCAAATCAACATCAATGGTGCCTATACCCATACTGATTTTCAATTATCATATAGTGCTTTTAATTACGATGTAACTACGGAAAATTACTTCTTATCAATATCATATAAGAGAGAAAAGAGAAAAACTGGATTCAAAATGGGATTAGAATATGATAGTCAATTCTCAAACTTCGAGGGAATTGTACCTCAATTACCTTATGCGTTAAGACCGGAGCACCCTACTATATCAGCAAATGCGTTGGCATCAAGAAATCAACTTGAACCCTATATAGGATTCAAATATCTGCCTTCTAAATTTATTTCATTTAGTTACTCAGTTAGAACTAATATTCCTGTCATTAATGAAAAATCATATTTGAGCTATCAGTCCAATATTAAATACAACTCCAAAAATGGTCATACTTTTATTTTCTCTGGTTCACAATTAAATCAACTACTAGTGGATCAACAGTCATTTGAAAAGGGATTAATTACCTCTAGACAATACTCTCTGGATCATAATTTTACACGTAAGAAATGGAGTATCGAGAGTGCATTGTTTACCAATGAATTGACAGGGTTTTTAACTGAACAAAGATTAAGTGGTATAGAAATATCACTTAGAAGAAACTTCATCAGAAGTTCATTTATACAATTTTCTGGTACTGGTTTATTGAGAGATCGAAAGTTTGATGAATCTCGAAAAGAATATTTTTTAAGGCTTTTTGGTGAATGGAATTTAGGAGGAAACTTTACGGTTAATTTCAGTTCACTTTATCGAAGTTCGGATCAATTTATTCCTGTAGAAAATGCTATATATCAGCAGGAACTCAATGTTTTCAGACCTATTTATGGAGAAATGAATTCAATTTCTAATATCCCTGATTACTTTATTCTGGACGTTGGCTTAAGTAAACTATTTCCATTTAATCAGAATTTAATAGCCATTCTATTTTTAAATGTTAGCAATATCACTGATCATGAAAACACAAGATCCTATTATTACAATTTTGACTATTCAAATAGGAATGAGAATTATTTTGGACGAAGATTAGTCTATGTCGGGGTTCAAATAAACTTTCAGTAAGAGCCAAGATACTTTCTTAAAAACCATTCTATAGAAAGCCATACTATTAATACTATCATTATCCAGAATAGATTTATAAGAGGAAGAAATTGCTCTTCAGTTTCAATTTTTCCACTTAAATCTAATTGAGAAATTTCATCCAGAAGCCCATCGATATCATTGAAATGGAAGTAATTTCCTCCTGAATTTGATGCCATAGTCTTAAGTAGTGTATGATTTGCCTGCGATATATTACTCTCCAGTTGTGTGTTTTTAACTAAGAACTCTCCTTTTTCCTGGTAGTTTTTTCCACTTATCCTGGTATTTGCCTGGTAATTGTATATTCCTGGTTCGAGGACACCCAAAGGATAGCTATTTCTAAATGATTCTGAATTAAAAGAAAAACTCTGTGTTGATTCATCTGAGCTTAAAACAATATTTACTTCATTGCCACTGGTTCGCTCGTAGATGTCATTATAAGTTTCAATTGAAAATGTTGTCTGTTCACCAAAGTTAAAACTTCTTTTTGATGGTTCTGCTCTGAATATTTTTTTATCGGTTCTTATACATAGATACTGAACAGTTTTTCTAACGAGATCATCAAAATTATCTGAATTTCCCTCAATTGCAGCTTCTTGTAATTTCCATTTCCAGATTCCAGTTCCAAATAATAATGCTCTTTTCGTCGACCCATCATCAAAAAAACTGAGCAATGGTCTTGCTGTTCTGACATTCCCGATCTTTTGATATAGTAAAACATCAACAGGGCCATTTATGGAGTACTCACCATAAGGAGCATCTATTGTTGGATAAGTATTGAAGCTGTTAATATTATCCTGCTTTAGTTTAAACCTGCTAAAATCAGTATTATAACCAGGTCTAACTGCATCCGCTTTTTTACCCTGACCAGAAACAGTGATACCTGTCTCCACGCTAATTTGATTTGAAAAGTAATTAGCATCAACTATGTACCAAATTGGAGGATCATTTTCTAACTCCAGAGAAGGAAAATTCCTATCACCCGGATTGTGAGCAATTATTAGGTCATAATTATCATATGGCTCTGTTTTTGAAATACCTGGAATATATAATTCAGTACTGTAGTTTTCAGTTTTTTCCAAAGATTCCCTTAATGTTCTGATGTCTGGGTGAGGAGAAGCTGCGAGAATTAGTATTTTTTGTTGATCTTCAATTATATCCACATAAAACTGATAGCTATTATTAGTTTTTACCTGGTCGTTTTCTCCTGGTTTTAGACGAATATTGAAAGAGTTCAATCCTGGTTTACTTGCATCAAGAAATACTTCAATTTGACGATCTGAATCAATTTTTAATTCTTCCGAATAAACGACGGATTGCTTATTTAGTATTTCCAGTGTGCTGTTTATACTTTGATTACCAAGTTTGCTTATGGTGATTTCAATTGGAAATTTGTTGCCCTGATATACTATTTCATTGTATCGGACATTGGTTATTGCGACATCATTTTTTTGAGTTGTATCACCCAGACCCAAAATGTAGAGTGGAGAACTAAATTCCTTAAAAACAGGTGAAAAACCTCTGTTATTCAATCCATCAGAAATGAGAATTACTGCATCATTTTTTATATTTCCAATAGAGGATTCAGCTTTTTCAATAGCATTGACAAGATCTGTAAAAGGATAACTGAAAGAAATAGAATTTTGAATACCAGACAAATCATGTGTTATAATATCATAGTCTTTTTTTTGAATTGCTTCCTTTATTTGGTCATGAAAATTTAGTATTTCAGTACTATCATGATCATTGGTTACGGACGATGAGTTGTCGATAACTATGGGTACTCTTGGGTCTATAAAAAAGTTCGTTTGTCGATTAAGAAAAGGGTTTAGAAATAACCATATAATGACAATTATGACTATTGCCCTGATTGTTCCTAATACTATCGACAGGTTCCTTCCCCAAGGTTCATTTTTCTTAGTGTAAAGAAAATAAGATATCCCTGCAGCTATAATTACAGCAGGGATAATCCACCAAAAAGGTAATTCAGTTTGAAAAAGCTGATTATTCATATAGTTCGTCGCTTCATTTCTTTAAAACGACATTTTAGCAAAATGTTTAGGTTAACATACCTCCATCGACCTGAATTACCTGACCGGTAATATAATCTGATAGATTTGAGCCCAGAAACACACATGCATTTGCTACATCTTCAGGATTACCTCCTCTTTTTAATGGAATCGCATCTCTCCAGCTCTGAACGGTTTTTTCATCCAATGCATCAGTCATTTCTGTCTCAATAAAACCAGGAGCAATAACGTTACACCGAATACCTCTGGAGCCCAGCTCTAAAGCAACAGATTTTGAGAAGCCAATGATTCCAGCTTTTGATGCAGCATAATTTGCCTGGCCTGCATTTCCTTTAACCCCTACTACAGAGGACATATTTATTATAGAACCGGACCTTTGTTTCATGAAAGTTCTTGTTGCTGCTTTTACCGTGTTGAAACAAGACTTAAGGTTGACATTCATAATTTCATCCCAGTGTTCTTCCGACATTCTCATCAATAAATTATCTCTTGTAATGCCGGCATTATTTACGAGGATATCCAATGATCCAAAATCCTGAACTACATTGTTTATTAATTCTTCAGCCGCATCAAATTTAGAAGCATCACTTCTGTAGCCCTTTGCTTTGATTCCTTTTTGTTCCAATTCAGCTACTAATGCTTCACCTTTTTCGACCGAAGAAAGATATGTAAAAGCAATATTGGCACCATTCTCAGCAAATGTTATTGCAATCGAACGACCGATACCTTTTGATGCTCCGGTAATAAGTGCAGTTTTTCCTTCGAGTAGTTTCATATATTTTCGTTATAACTTTTCGTGTTTAAAAAATTGAATTATGCTAATCTAATGCGTTTTGTCAGCAATTATAAAATTTCGGGTACTACTTATGTGCTAATTGGCCTGATTGCTGTTATGTTTTTATTGATTTCTCTTTGGGATGGGCCTGGTTTAACCTACGATTCCTATGATTATATCAATATTTCTAGAAACCTTAAATCATTCTTTTCAAAGCAACCCATTGAAGGTAAAGTAATTGTAAGACCACCTGTTTATCCAATTTTATTGTGTGCTTTCAGTTACCTGGGTCAATTAGGTTTTTCATTTCTACACATCATATTTTTTGCAGCAAATGCTTTTATATTTTATTTAATCCTTAATAAATCAGCACGTAATAAACATTTAGCATTAGTTGGCTTTATTTTATTTGTTTTTGGTATTCCAATCCATCTTATTCATTCTTTTCTCTGGACGGAATCCCTGGTGATGATATTGGTCTTACTTCAGATTTGGCTAGCACTTAATTTTAAAAACTCTTACACAATCATTATAATTCTATTTCTAGGAATAATTTCGATATTCACAAAGAATGGTGCCCTGCTGTTGATTCCAGGTTTTGCTGGTTTCTTATTTTTGATTCTAAAAGGGACGAAAAGATTTATTTTCCCAATAATTTATTGCATGTTCACATTTCTGGCGTATCAGTTTTGGCATTATTACATGGGAAATCCCTCAGTTGCTTCTGTGGTTCCATCAAAACGAAGTTTTAGCAT